>JADLFD010000456.1 GCA_020845805.1 Verrucomicrobiales bacterium
ACAGGATTTACAGGATTCACAGGATGCCTCGAAAACGAGACCGCAGCCGTGGAGAACCAATCCCGCTCCGCCTCATGCTGCACTCCGGTTCGGTGACGTCCATCTGGGCCAGTCATCCTACAGATCCTGCTCATCCTGTCCCCCTCTCCACCCACGACAGCAAAGCCTGCTGACACAGGTCTGGAGAAGACCTGACGGACAGGATTCAAACGATGGATACAGGGATTCCGGGGAGACAGATCCCGCCACAGCTGACTCCCGTCTCCTTCCCATTTTCCTGCCCAAACCCTCCCCCACAACAATCCGGTCCGGCACCCGTTTCGCCGGGCTCCGGGTTGCTGCGAGATCCGAGTGGTTCCGACTTGGCCGCGCGCGCGAGTTTCCTCAGGTTCCTGGCCGTTCCGATTTCCCCATCATGAAACGCAAGACCTGGCGCATCGCCGGCATCAACTTCGATCACTTCCACATGGGCGACCTCCTGCGCTATGCGAGCGAGCATCCGCAGGTGGAACTGGTTGGCATCTGCGATGAGCAACCGGCACGTATGGCGGAGGTCACGCGCAAGCTGGGGATCCCTCGCGAGCGGGTGTTCACAGAGGTTGATCAGTGTCTTGAGACGGCGCGCCCAGAGGTCGTGATCCTTTGTCCCGCCGCCTCGAAGCACGGCGAATGGGTGAAGCGGGTGGCGCCTTTCGGGGCGCATCTCCTGGTGGAAAAGCCGTTCGCCGCATCGCTCAAGGAAGCCGATGCCATGGTCAAAGCGATGCCCAAGGGATCGACCCTGATGATCAACTGGCCGCTCCAGTGGGTGGGCTCGCATCGCAAGGCTCATGAGCTGGTGGAGCAAGGCGTGATCGGCGACGTGCTGAACGTCTGGCATTTCGGCGGGAACCGCGGTCCGCTCTGGCACGGGGCGGACAAGGATGAGAAGACCGCCGCCCAGGTCGCCGCCGAAAAGCCGAAGTCCTGGTTCTACAAGCGCGCGCATGGCGGGGGATCGCTGCTCGATTACCTTGGCTACGGTACCACCCTGGGAACCTGGTATCGCCAGGGACAGAGACCTCTCGAAGTCACCGCGGTCGTGGATCAACCCGCGGGTCTGGAAGTGGATGAGCACAGCATCGTGGTGGCGCGGTATGCCCACGGGCTGTCCAAGTTCGAAACCCGCTGGGGCACGTTCAGCGATCCGTGGCACATCCAACCGCAGCCCCGCTGCGGATTCATCATCGCGGGCACGGAAGGAACGGTCTCGTCCTACGACTACGACGACTTCGTCACCGTGCAGACGCGGCGGAAGCCGAAGCCGTTCCAACTCGCCGCTCCCGCGCCCAAGGCGCCGCACCAGAATCCGATCCAGTATCTGCTCAGCCGCCTGGACGCCGATGCGCCGCTGGAAGGGCCGGTCTCGCTGCCGATCAGCCGGATTGGCCAGGAAATCGTCGATGCGGCCGTGCGCAGCGCGCGGCTGAAGAAGACCGTGAGGCTGGTCTGAGCTCGGTCCTCCCGCTACCCAGTCTGAAACGGTCGCGATCGGCACCGATCTCGGAGGCGCCAATTGGAGGTTGTGGCACGGACCTCCTTTCAGATGAACTCTCAACGGGGATGTACCTCCGTTCCTCCGTCACAAGCAGCAAGCTTTCCGTCGGCTGTCGTTTGGGTCTCCTGGGACTCGCCGCGGCCCTCGGCGGCCTGCCTTGGAAGGGCCAGGCGGCGCTGCGATTGAATGAGATCGTCGCGGTGAACCAGGTCGGTCTCCCGGACGATCGCGGAGGTCGTCCCGACTGGATCGAGCTGCACAATCCCACAGACGCGCAGGTGGATCTCTCGGGCTGGGGTCTGTCCGACGACCCATCGAGGCCGCGACGGTGGGTCTTTCAGAGCGCGGCGATTCCACCGGGCGGGTTCCTCGTCGTCTACGCCTCAGGCGAGGATCGACAACCCTCGGCGACCCTCCCGCTTGGTCCGTCGGAAGTGCCGGGACTGGTGGGCTGGTATCGCGCGGACGATCTTCTCTCCGATCCTCGAACCTCCCTTCGACCTGGGCCAGGAGGGTCCTTTGTCCGGTCGTGGCCCGACGCCTCCGGGCGAGGTGCCGCGCTGGAGCAAGCCCTCCCAGCGCGGCAGCCCATCCTGAATCCAGGGTCGCCCGCCGCGGTACGGTTCGACGGTGTGGACGATTTCCTACGCTTCCCACGCGCGTGGGCCACCAACAGTTTCACGGTGTTGTGCGTGGTTGCCCCCTCGGGAGCGCATGAAATCGACGAGGAATCCAGCGCCGGGGTGGGCGGCGTCAGCGGTCAGCGCTGGCTGTTCGGCGCCAACCATGGCGGGGACCTCGACGCCGGCATGGGGCTCTCCGCGGGTACCAATGGGCTCAGCGTGTACGAGCACGGATCGGGCTACATGCCCGCTCTTGCGGTGATGGCGCGTCCCTTCGCCACCCCGGCAGAGATCGTGTCCGTGGTCTACGACGAAAAGCGCGTGCTGACCGCCGTGGCCGGACTATCGGGTCCGGTGCGGGGCCCGTCCCCGCGGCGGCAGGTGTTCGCGCCAACCGACCTGGGCGCCGGAGCGTACGGTGCGTTCGCGGGAGAGGTCCGGGAGATCGTGATCTTCGATCGCCCGCTCTCGGACGCGGAACGACGCGGTGTGGAGCTCGGCCTTGCCGAGCGTCACGGCCTGACTCTGGCGACCGCGTTTCACACCAACTTCCGGCTGGACGGCGACGGTGAGACCCTCGTCCTCACCCGGCCCGACGGACAGGTGGAAGACCGGGTGCGCTACCCCGCCCTGCCCCGGGATGTCGCCTGGGGACGCCCTCCCACTCTGCCGGATCAGTGGGTGTTTTTCGCCGAACCCACACCCGGCACCGCCAACACGACCGTGCCTTCCGGAACCACGCTCGCTGCGCCGCAGTTCTCGGTGTCGCCTGGATTCTACTCCACCCCCTTCAGCCTGGTCCTCTCCAGTTCCGATGCGGAGGCGGAGATCCGCTATACGCTCGACGGCTCCGAACCGGTCGAGACGTCGCCGCGGTATGTGGACGCCGTGGGCATTCTCAATCGCACCACGCAGCCCAACCGGGCTTCGGCGATCTCCACCGCCCCGAGCTGGCGGGCTCCCGCGGGATTGGTCTTCAAGGGAACCGTCGTCCGGGCGCGCGCGTTTCGCACCAACTCGGTGCCCAGCGAAACGGTCACCGGCACCTACTTCGTGCATCCTGCGGCGCGCGACCGCTACCCGCTCCCCGTCGTCGCACTCACCACTGCCTCCTCCAATCTGTTTGATGCCGACCGCGGGATCTACGTGCCCGGCAAGGCCCCCGGCGGCAATTACGCGCAGACCGGGGACGCGTGGGAACGCCCCGTGTTTGTCGAGTTCTACGAGACCAATGGCGTCCGGGCGATCGCGGCCGAGTCGGGACTGCGCATTCATGGCAACACCTCCTTCCAATTCCCCATCAAGGGACTCCGGTTGCACGCGCTGAACCAGAAGGGAACCGGCCCTTTCGAACATCGCATCTTCCCTGATCGCGACACCGACCGATTCAGCCGACTGCTCCTGCGGCCCTCCGGCCACGACTACAACCTCACGCTCATGCGCGACGGCATGATGCAGACCGTGGCGTCCGAAACCGGACTCGACGTGCAGGCCTACCGCCCCGCCGTGGTCTTCATCAACGGCGAATACTGGGGCATCCACAACCTGCAGGAAGCCATCGAACGGAACTATTTCGCCGCCCATCACCCCGAGGTCGACCCCAACGCCCTCGACTACCTCGAGGGCTATCCCCCGGGGATGTTCGTCTATGAGGGAGCCGCGGATGGGTATACCGAGATGATCCAGCATCTCGAAACCCACGGCGCCGCGGACGCGGCCTCCCTGGACTGGGCCGGCGCACGCATGGACCTGAGGAATTTTCAGGACTACAAGATCGCCGAAATTTTTTACGTCCGCTGGGATATCGGCAACCACCGCGTCTGGCGCCCGCATACCCCCGGAGCGCTCTTCCGCTGGGTCCTCTTCGATTGCGATGTGGGGTTCGGCGGTTTCTGGTCCGAACCCAACGCCTGGTCCTTCGACATGCTTCGCGCCGTGCTGGAGCCCAGCGGGTCGCTGCATGGACACAACAACGGCACGACCGTGTTCCTGCTTCGGACCTTGCTCGACAACCCGAAGTTCCGATCCGAGTTCATCCTCCGTTTCGCCGACTTGATGAACACCACCTACGAGACCTCGCGCGTCGTGGGCATCATCGATCGCATGGCGGCCGAGATCGCGCCGCAGATTCAGGAGCATACGGATCGATGGCGGGCACCGAGTTCGGTGCGGGAATGGCAGACCCAGGTGGAAGCATTGCGCGCCTTCGCCAAGTCACGCCCCGCCGCCATGCGCCAGCATTTGTCCGCCTACTTCAACCTGCCCGGCTGGGTGCAACTCCGGTTGCAGCGCGACAGCCCGGAGGGCGGCACGGTGGAGTGCCACAGCATCGCGCCCTTGGTCGGGCTGGAACGGTCCTGGTCCGGATCCTACCCCGCACAACAGACGATTACTCTTCGCGCCCTACCTCATCCCGGCTGGCGATTCGAAGGGTGGTCGGAACTTCCCGGCGTCACCGACGCCACGCTGGCCGTCGCCTTGCAGTCGGACACCGTCTTAACGGCGCGATTTGCGCCCCTCGCCCCGCCGCGGGTGACCGGCGTGCGTCGCATCTCAGCCCAGGGCATCGCCATCACCAGTCAGGTCGCCGCGGGGGCTTCGGTCACGGTCGAAACCTCCCCTGACCTCCTCCATTGGACCACGCTCGGACAGTACTCGGCCACGCCCGAGGGTGAAGTCGCCTGGACCTCCGACGTGGGTCGCGAACGCCTCTTCTTCCGGATCCGCCTTCTTCCCTGACCCGCTCATGCATTTCCCCGACGAACCAACGCTCGACCAGCACCTGTCCAGTCCCAGCCCGAGATTGATCGAGGAGATCCGTGCGGTGCGGAGCCCCCTCCTGGTCCTGGGTGCGGGAGGGAAGATGGGTCCCACCCTGGCGGTCATGGCACGGCGCGCCGCGGCCGAAGCGGGGCATCCTTTGGAGGTGATGGCGGTGAGCCGGTTCCAGAACCCGGCGGCACGCGCCTGGCTGGAGGCCCAAGGGGTGCGTACCGTGGTCGCCGATCTGCTGGAGGAGGACCAGGTTCGTGCCCTGCCCGAGGCGGGAGACCTGGCCTACCTGGTGGGCATGAAGTTCGGGACCGCCACCGACCCTTCCGCCACCTGGGTGGCGAATACGCTCGTGCCCGCCCACGTGACGCGCCGCTTCGCGGGCACGCGCATGGTGGCCCTGTCCACGGGCAACGTGTACCCCTTCGTCCCGGTCGACGGGGCGCCGGCGACCGAAGCCCACGCGCTCACACCGCTCGGCGAGTACGCCAACGCCGCGGTGGGAAGGGAGCGCGTCCTTCAGTGGGCTTCGGCACGATACCAGTCCCCCATGGTCCTCGTCCGCCTGAGCTACGCCGTCGAGGCACGCTACGGCGTCCTCCATGACATCGCTGCCCGACTCCAGCGTGAGGAACCCGTCCCGCTCGAAAACGGTTGGTTCAACTGCATCTGGCAGCGCGACGCCCACGACGCGATCCTGCGGCTCTTTCAGCACGCGACCTGCCCTCCGCTGGCCGTCAATCTCACCGGGACCGGCGTGGTCGGCGTGCGCGATGCCGCCACGGCACTGGGGAAAGCTCTGGATCGGGAACCGGTGTTCCAGGGTCAGGAAACAAGCACCGCCCTGCTCAGCGATGTCTCCCGCATGGTCAGCCTGGTGGGAGCCCCACCCACTTCGCTCGAGGAGATGCTCGAGTCCACCGCGAGCTGGATTCGCACCGGGGGACGGTCCCTCGGAAAACCCACCCGGTTTGAAGTGAAGTCAGGACGTTACTGAGGCTGGCGGGGCAGGAAGAGCCGCGGCGGAGAAACCACCCCCGGTCCAGGTTGACCTGACGGGCGCCGCCGGGTTTCCGCGGCACCGACCTATTCCGTGACCGGAATCTTCTCCAACTCGGCGGCGGTCCACTGGGCAGCGCGGCTGGATTCCTTCTCACGCACGGCCTTCACCATCTCAGGCGTGACTTCGGACGCGGCATTGCCCCACTCCGGCGATTGCCGCACGAAGGTCAGCACATGCGCGATCTGTTCATCGGAGAGCGATCCACCGAACGGGGTCATGTTGCCATTCCAAGGCTGGCCGTTGACGGTGATCGGACCTTGAGCCCCGTGAAGCACGATGCGAATCAGGCGTGACGGCCCCTCGGCCAGCACCCAGTCCGACTTCGCGAGGGGCGGGCAGCCGTTGGCCGGATTGCCGGTACCGTTTGGCTGGTGGCACGCCACACAGCCCGCTGCCATATAGACGTCGCGACCGGCATCGATAGGGTTCGGTCCACCCAGGGAGGGAATGCTGCGAAGATCGGCGTACGGCTCGTACACCCCGGCGGAGAAAAGGCCGTGGTGATAGCAGCCTTCGGCCTGCCCCAGGTAGAGCAACCCCGCCAGTGCGACAAAAAAGCCGGTGGGCGCGGAGTAGGAGCTGATGGACGGCACGGTGGCGGCATCCCCTGCGGGGACGGCGCCAGCGTGGGAGCGGGACGGCTTCTTCATCGGGACGGCCCTCCCGTCGCGATCGAGGCGGTGTTCGCAGCCTTGACCGGTGCGTTGGTGGGCGGGGGAATCACGGGCGCTTCGACCAGCGAGGCGCTCGACTTGAGACTGAGAAGGTAGGCCACCAAAACGCGGGCTTCTTCCTTGGGGACCACCTCATATCCCGCTTCGGGCGCGTAGGCGCCTTCGAGTTTGAGCGCATCGGGAGAGGGCCCCTCGACGATGCGGCGCTTCTCGAACAGAAACGGGTAGGCTGGCATCACCGAACCTTCCATCACCGTGCGCGGGTGATAGAGGTGCTTCAGATGATAGGCCACCATGGCCGGCTGGGCATTGGAATCGCCCGATCCCATGCGCGTCGCGATGTTGGCCAGATCTGGGCCCACGCGCACCGATCCCAGCATGATTGGCTGATCGCGCAAATAGTCCTGCGCCACCGTGCGACGGGGTCCCCATCCGCGGAGCAGATCGTGTCCGTACCCTTCGGGCCGCACGATCTGGCTATGACAGGTGTTGCAGCCGAGCGAGCGATACACCTCGGCCCCCTGCTGTGCCACGCCCGGACGAGTGGGCGGGTAGTGCTGGCCGGTCTCCTTCAGGACCACGGTGGGAGCCGAACCGATCTGCAGCTTGGGCGCCACGACCATGCCCCACCAGGAGGCGGCCAGGCCGGCGAGGATGCCGAGAAACAACAGCGGCGTGGAATTCATGAGCGCGCCCCCATTCCCTTTCCGGTGGGAGCCAATCCCCAGCTTTTCACGGCGCCAACCGCGTCGCGCGCAACCGCCGTCAGCCCACCCACCACCGCAGCCAGCAAGGGGAGCTGGCCGAGGAAAAAGAGCAGGAACCCAAGGCTGCTGAGGCGCACGCCGTGCATGCTGCCTTTCACGGTGTCCATATACGCCTTGCCAGGATTCGAGAGGGACATCCCCTGGATCACTCCGGCCAGGATCAGGGAGAGAACCACCACCCCCACGCCCACCAGGGACAGCGTCGCGTTGAGGTTGAGCAGGCCGGGATTCAGCCGTCGCCCGGTCGCGCGCTCCACAAACTCGGGCAGCACCGACAGCACCACCCAAATCGCGCCGCCGCCGACCAAAGCCCAGTCTATTCCGACGGGCAGCCAGGTGAACCGCACCACCGAGGCGACGACCCGCAGGCTCACCAAGTACTGCAGCGTGCCCGCCACCACGTACGCCACCGCGGCTCCCGTGACCAACCGACCGGCCGACGTGCTGAAGAGCCGAGCCACAGCGCCTTCGCCTGTCTTCCAGAAATTGATGGCGGCGGCGAGCACTCCGATGGCGGCCAGCGTGTGTCCGGCCACGCCAAAACTCACCACCCAGCGCGGAAGCGGATCCCCGGGGAGGGTCACGGCCCAGGGTGTGAAGAACACCAGGGACCAGAAGCTAATCAGGGTGAGTTCGCGGCTCGCCAGCGGCTTTTGAGCGGCCCGGGGCAGCGCGAACAGGATCAATCCCAGGGCGAGGCCACCCAGCCAGATGCGTTGCAAGCCGTTGCCGGCCCAACGCTGGATCAGCAGTTGGATGGAGCCCCGCACGTCCGCGCCCCCCAGCATGGCGAGCGCCGCGCTGGCGAACCAAACAAAGGCGATCAACCCCAGCAGGACAAACCAGGCCGAGGGAAAAACCCGCGCGGTAGTACGCGCCGAATAGGTCTTCCAGCCAGCCACCCCGGTGAGCGCCGCACCCACCGTCAGCAGGGCCAGGGCGCCGGACGGCATCTCCAACCCTTCCCGGCCAGTGGAGAAACCAGCGAGGATCCCCACCACACCGGCGAGCACGCCGAGATTCCAGAGAACGCCACCCGCCAACACGAGGCCGGGCGCCTGCAGGCGCTGCCCCGCCGCGCGCGCAAGGGTCCAAAGACCCAGAAGCGTTCCGGCCTGGCCCGCGAATCCAAACACCAAGGCCGTCCAACCCGCCGGCAGGACGCGACCGTAGGTCAGCCAGGCAGAGCCCGACATCATCGACGGTCCGTGCAGTTTGATGGACGCCAGCAGGGTCAGCAACGAACCCGCCACCAACCAAAGCACGGCTTTGGTCACGAGCAGCAGGGCCACCGGACGAAACGAGGCGTCGACCTCGTTTGCCGCCCAACCCGCGCTGTCGGTATGTGATGGCATTCCCACGTTAGAAGTCATGCAAGGCTTTGAACCGCGGCCGACCTGAGGGCGACGCGGGTTCGGTGATCATTCGAACTCGCTCTTCTTCTCCGGCGGCGGCGGCGGTGGGGGCGGGACGAAGAACGCCTTGGCCGCCCGGTCCAGCAGTTCGGCCCGCGCCTTGGCGGGATCCTGCCACTGCTTCACCGCCAGCGTGGTGGCCACGGTGTTCGGCAGCCGAACCACGCCCTTGGCCTTGTCGATCCAGTCGACGGTCGAAAGCTCGACCGCCGTCTTCTGGTGAATTTCCGCGGCGATCTTCTTCCGCTCCGCCGCGCGCACGCGGTTGACCGGGTCGACCGTCGTGTAGTGCTTGAGCGCCGCCACCAGCGCGACCATCACCAGGAAGGCCCCGATGACGCCGAACCAGTTGAGCGTGGCGCGCGAGCAGCAGGCAGTATCACTGTTCAATGGGCACCTCCGTGCGATTTGCCGCCCGTCGCGGGCAGATGAATGCCGAGCGCTTCGGCCATGCGGGGATCCTTCTGGGGGAACGGCGGGTGCGCGCGGAACTGGCGGATGAACGCCAGGGCCATCACGCCTCCCATGAACGCCATGCAGGCCAGGTCGAGCCAGTGCACCACAAATCCCTCCGGATGCAGCACCGGCATGATGTTGAAGGACAGATCGCAGAAATGCATCACCCACGCCCACACCGCCAGCGGCAGCATGACGGTCAGCGACATCTTGGTGTCGATGCGCAGGAGGAGCAGGAACGGCAGGAAGAAATGACCGAAGATCATCAGCATCCCGAGGCTCCACCAGGAACCCTTCTCACGCAGGACGTACCAGAACGTCTCCTCCGGAATGTTGGCGTTCCAGATGAGGAAGTACTGCGAAAAGGCGATGTAGGCGTAGAAGACCGTGAAGGCGAAGAACAGCTTGCCCATGTCGTGATACGTCACCGGCTGGATCACCGGCCGCAGCGGGCCGGCCCGGTGCAGGAACATGGTGATCACGTAGACGGTCCCGACGGTAAGCCAGACGCTGCCCGCGAAGTAGTAGACGCCGTACATGGTGGAGAACCACTGCCACTGCAGCGATTTCATCCACAGGATCGCGCCCAGAGTCAGGGTGACTGCGAACAGGAAGATACCCAGGGCCGCGAGGAAACGAAGCCGGCGCGTGTGCGAGGCCGCGCCGTCCAAGTCCTGCTTCAGCGAGGCGCTGCGCAGAGCGTGGGTCAGGAAATACCACACCGCGAGCACCGCGAGGGAAACCACCACCCAGGCGGGCTTGTTGAAGAGCGCCTGCTTGGCCATCAGGGCATGGTCCTGATGGGGATCCGAGTGCATCCACTGAAACAGCGTCTTCTCCGGTCCGGCGACCAAGGCGTTGACCAGGATGGGCACGAAAAAGACCGCGATGACCGGGGAAAGACAGGCCAGGTGCTCGGTGATGCGGCGGATCGGCACCGACCACTGCGCATCAAAGAGATGATGCAGGATGACCAGGAACAGTCCCCCCAGCATCAGGCTGAGGTAGAACATGAACGCCAGGAGCCAGGAGAAGGCGAATTGCTTCTGCAATCCTGGAACCAGCATCCCGATCAGGGCGCCGACCCCGCCGATGGCGGCAAGGATGAGCGGCAGGCGGGCGAGCGAGGGGCTCACCGGCGCGGCGGCGGAAGGAACGTGGGCGACAGCAGCTGTGGAGGCCATGGGAATTACTTGAGGGACGCGCGCAACGGCTCCGGGAGATCTTCGGGCTTGCCCAACCGCGCCAGTTGCAACGCCCGCACGTAGGCGATGATGGCCCAGCGGTCTTCGGGTTCGACCTGCGAGGCGTACGAACCCATCAGCCCGCTCGGGCTGCCGTTCGAGATCACCCAAAACAGGTAGCCGTCGGGGTGCTTGACCCGCAATTCGTCGGCGAGAGAGGGAATGGCGCCGTGGCCGAACTTCTTCAGCACGCCATTGCCATCGCCCGCGGCGCCGTGGCAGGGCGCGCAGTAGATGTTGTAGCGCTCCTGGCCCCGCGCCATGAGCTGTTCGGTGACCGGAACCGGCAGGACGTCGACGAAATTGGTCTTGCCGATTTCCCGACCGGTGATGGCGGGATGATCCTGGAAACGGTGGACTTCGGTCCCGCGCACCTGGATGGAGGCGTGCCGGGGAACGGTCCCCTGCACCCACTGGCGCGAGGTGCGCCCGTCCTGCCACCCGGCAAATCCGGCGACGGCCTGAGGACGCAGCTTCAGCTGCCGATCCATGTCGTTCCAGATCTCGATGGGCGGCTTGCGGGAGGCGGAGCCCCGGGGCCCCGCGATGACCACCACCAGCACGCAGGTGACGGCAAACAAGGCGAGAAAGTAACGCATGTCAGTCCTCCACCACCTCGATGTTCCGACCGCCGGCGCTCTCGAGGAGCTTCCGCGTGGCGGTGTCGGAGTATTTCGGGTCGGCGCATTCGATCACCACGTAGATCTTGTCGTGGGTCACATTGCGGAAGCGCGGGTGCTTCAACAGCGGATGGTAATGCCGCGGAAGCCGATTGAGCAGGAACATGCCGATCAGGGTACCAAACGCACCCAGCAGGATCGTCAGTTCGTACGCGACGGGGAAAGCGAAGATGGGGCTGAACAATGGCTTGCCACCCACCGGCAGGGCGTAATCCACCTTGCCCATCCACCAGATCATCAGCATGCCCAGCGAGAAGCCACTGGTGCCGCCGAGAAAGGTGAACCAGCCCACTTTCGAATTCCCCAGGCCCATGGCCCCGTCGAGGCCATGGATGGGATACGGCGTGTGCACGTCCCACCGGCGGTAGCCGGCATCGCGCACCTGCTCCGCCACCTGCAGCGCGGAGGCCGGCGTGTCGAACTCCGCGAGGAGCGCGTAAGGTCTTCCGGATTCGTTCATCAGTGGGCTCCTCCCAACTTGGCGCCGCCCATCGGATGATGGGGGTCCGCCTGCGGCGTCACGGCCTTCACTTCGGAGATGGCGATCATCGGCAGGAATCGCATGAACAGCAGGAACAAGGTGGAGAACAATCCGAAGCTGCCCACGAAGGTCAGCACGTCCACGTAGGTCGGATTGAAGTAATCCCAGCTCGAGGGCAGGTAGTCACGATGCAGCGAGGTCACGATGATGACGAAGCGCTCGAACCACATGCCGATGTTCACCACGATCGAAACCAGGAACACGAACCACATGCGGGTCCGACACCACTTGAACCAGAACAGGTGCGGGCTGATCACGTTGCAGGTGATCATCGACCAGTAGGCCCACCAGTAGGGGCCGAACGCGCGGTTCTGGAAGGCGTAGAGCTCGTAGGGGTTCCCACCGTACCAGGCGATGAAGAACTCCATCCCGTACGCGTACCCAACGATCGAGCCGGTCGCCAGGATGACCTTGCACATCAGCTCGATGTGCCGCGTCGTGATGACGTCCTGCAACCCGCAGATCGAGCGCAGCGGCACCAGCAGGGTCAGCACCATGCCGAACCCGGAGAAGATGGCGCCCGCGACGAAGTACGGGGGAAAGATCGTGGTGTGCCAGCCGGGCACCTGGGACACGGCGAAGTCGAAGGAAACGACCGAGTGCACGGAAAGCACCAGCGGCGTGCTGAGACCGGCGAGGATCAGGTAGGCCTTCTCGTAGTTGCTCCAGTGGCGGTTCGAACCGGTCCAACCCAGCGCGAACAGCCCGTAGAAAAACTTCTTCACCTTCGAGACCGCACGATCCCGCATGGTGGCGAGATCGGGGATGAGTCCCGTGTACCAAAACAGCAGGGAGACCGTGCCGTAGGTGGACACAGCGAACACGTCCCACAACAGCGGCGATCGGAACTGCGGCCAGATGGCGTTGGAGTTGGGAAACGGAATGAGGAAGCCGGGCATCAGCGCGTACCAGACGCGGCCGGTGTGCACCACGGGAAAGATGCCGGCGCACACGACCGCGAACAGGGTCATGGCTTCCGCCGCGCGGTTGATGGAGGTCCGCCAGCGCTGACGGAGCAGGCACAGGATCGCAGAGATCAGGGTGCCGGCGTGGCCGATGCCGATCCAGAAGACGAAGTTAGTGATGTCCCACGCCCACGCGGTCGGCTGATTCAATCCCCACACACCGATGCCGGTGGAGATGAGGTAGGCCACCATGCTGAACATCATCAGCATGCCCACGACGCTGATCCCGAGGGCAATCCACCACCACCGGGGGGTCTTGCCTTCGACGATCCCGGCGATCTTGTCGGAGATCCAGGCGGGAGTGCGCTGGTGCAGCACCAGGGGCTCGCGCTCCAGCTCGGCGGGCGGCGCAACGACGTACGGGGGAATCTTGTCAACGGAGTGTGCCATTAGTGAGCCCCTCCCTTGGCGGGCGTGGCATGACCGGCTTCGGCGGCAGCGCCATGGCCTTCACCATGGGCGGCTCCGTGCGCGGCAAACGGGTCGCCGTGATACATCTGTTTGTATTCCTCGATGCTGAGCGGGACCTCGTGGAAGTCGGGCATCTTCGGGTTGGGGTTGCGAATCTTCGCCAGGTAGGTGACGCGAGGGCGGGTGTCGAGGAAGCCGAGCACGGTGTAGTTGCGCGCGTTCTTCTTCCACTGATTGACGCGACTGCCGGTCTCCAGCTGGTTGCCGAAGACGATGGCCTCGGCCGGGCACGCCTGCTGACAGGCGGTGCGCAGTCCGTCGGCATCGGTGACCTGCACATCCCCGCTGGCCCCGGCCTTCACCTTCCGCGCGATCTTGGTCGCCTCGATGCGCTGCGTGCAGAACGTGCACTTCTCCATCACGCCGCGCATGCGCACGGTGACCTCGGGATTCTTCGCCATCTTGACGAGCTCGAGCTCGGCGGCGCCGCGTTTGGCCAAGGGGCCCTCGTAGAGTTTTCCGAGGTTCCCCTGCGAGATGTCGCCGTAGTTGTTCGGGCGCTTGTTGTAATCGAAGAAATTGAAGCGCCGCACTTTCCAGGCGCAGTTGTTGGAACAATACCGTGTCCCGACACAGCGATTGTAGGCCATGATGTTGAGGCCCTCCTCATCGTGCACGGTGGCGTTCACCGGGCACACGCTCTCGCACGGCGCCTTCTCGCAGTGCTGGCACATCATCGGCTGCGTGACGACCTGGGGTTCGTCGATCCAGGTCTCCTTCCACTGATCCTCGTCGGAGATGAGCTTGTTCCGCTGGCCTTCCTTGTAGCCGGTGAAATAGCGGTCGATCCGCATCCACTGCATCTCACGGCCCCGGATGACCTGGTCCTTCCCCACCACCGGGATGTTGTTCTCGCTCTGACACGCGATGACGCAGGCGCCGCAGCCGGTGCACGCGCTCAGGTCGATCGCCATCCCCCACTGGTTGATCGCGCTCTGCTGGGTCGCCGGACGCTCCTCGTACGCGGTCTTGTACAACGGCAGCGGGTTGCCGTCGGGACCCTTGGCAATGTGTTCGGAGTGGGATTCGAGGTCGAAGTTTTGCGCGAACTTCGTGTTGGCCTGGTATTGCGAGAGGTTGGCCTCCCGCACGATCGGCCGGCCGCTCATCGCCCAGTGACTCTGGGTGGTGGCGAACTTCCAGACGACTTTGCTGCCGGTCACGCGCGCGCCCGGGGCGATCCAGGGCGTGGCGGCGGCGCGCACGGCGCCGGCGTTGAATCCGACCGGCTTGTCCTCGAAGCAGGCGACGCGGCCCGGTTGACGGCGACCGTATCCCAAGGCCAGAGCCAGGGTATGGTCGGCCAGTCCCGGCGTGATCCAAATGGGCGCCTTCACCTGGCGCCCGCCCACCTCGAGGGTCACGATCTCGGTGTTGACCAAGCCAAGTTCCGAAGCGGTCTTGCGACTCACCCAGACGGCGTTGTCCCACACCATCTTGGTGATGGGATCCGGCAACTCCTGCAGCCACGCGTTGTTCGCATAGCGGCCATCGTCGATCTTGGAGTCGCGATGGAAGATGACTTCCAAGCTGTCCTTGGAGGCGACGGGAATCTTGGGAGCCGACGTCACGGCCTGGGCCACCGCTCGCGCATCGACAGGAGCCGCCACGGCGGCCGCGGCGCTTTTCTCGCGAAATCCGTCGTGCAAGAAGCGTTCCCAGTCGTCCTCGGTCCCCTTCCCGAGCGCGACGAACGTGGCGCGGACGATGTCGTAGGGCTTCACCACCGACTCACCCGCGAGGCGGGCGAGCAGTTCCAGGGCGGTGAGGCCGCCGAACAGGGGTTCAATCAGCGGCTGCACCGGCACCAGGGTGCCATCGGCGGTGCGCGCGTCGCCCCAGGACTCGAGGTAATGCGCCGCCGGGAAATGCCAGTCGGAGCGGCCGGTGGTCTCGTCCTCGTGATACCCGAGGCGGATCACGGTCTTGGCCTTGCGCTGGGTCTCGGACCAGTTGAGGTCCGCGGGTGCGTCGTAGACCGGGTTGCCGCCCAGGATCACGAGGGTTTCCACCTGACCGCCGTTCAGCGCGGCGGCGAGTTCCGGGAGGCTGGCGGTTGTGGCCACCGACGACTCGCGATACTCCACGGTACGCCCAGTCGCTTCCAAGGCGGCGTTGAGGGCGTGCGCGAGCACGTGCACGGCCAACGGCTGCGAATATCCGGCCACCACCAGCGCCTTGCCCTTATTGGCCGCAAGATCGGCGGCGCATTCCTGGATCCACTTGGCATCCACGCCCGCCGGCTTGGGGACGGCACCGCAAGCGTCACGAGCAGGTCCTGACGGAAGCAGTTCAGCCGCGATCGCCGCGGCCAGAGCGAACACCTGCCCAGCCGGCAAACGCAGCCGATGATCCGCCGCCGCCCCGGTGACGCTCAGCAGCGCCTCGGCGACATAGAGGCGGTTCATCGCGTCGTGTTCCGACTGCGGACGCCGGCCCTTGGCGAAGCCGCGGTTGTAGCGCGCGCTTTCCTCCTCGCGGCCGAACAGATCGCAGTCGAGCGAGAGAATCACCTGCGCGTTCTCCACCCGGTAACACGGATCCACGTTCTTCCCGGTGGCCGCCGAGGCCCCGCGCCGATGGATGTCGAAATCCACCGACTCATACTGGAACCACTTCGCCTGCGGCAGCTTGGTGCGCGCGGCGGCAACCAGGCGATCGAACGACGGCGAACGCCCCTGGGTCGTCAGGAAGGCCAGACCCGCGCCCTGCTTCGCCGCGGATTGCTGCGCGAGCTGGGTCAGGGCGTCGATGGCCGCGACCCGCGTGACATCGTTGCCCCCCTTGAGGAACCGGCGGGAGCGATCCGGATCATACAGGTCCAGGATGGACGCCTGCACATAGGCATCGGTGCCGCCATTGCTGTCGGGATGCCGGTCGTTGCCCTCCACTTTGACCGGGCGGCCGTCGTGCTGCTTGGCCACCAGCGGCACCGCGCCAGAGCGGGTCGGCATGGCGGTGGCGAAATACTGGGGCACACCGTGGGTGTAGCCTTCGGGCTGCTTTCCGAAGGGGTAGATCTTTTCCTCGGGTCGACGGCACCCGGTCAGACCGACGCCGGCGAGCGCGACCGACGCGCCCATCAGCTTCATGAAAGAGCGGCGCGTGCTGGGGTCGGAAAGTTCGCTGGCGCCCTCAGGGAATTCGCGTTCGAGCTGGCTGCGGAACTCCGGCGTGCCGGCGAGGTCATCGAGACCGCGCCAATAGCGGACGCCGGTCTCCGGCTCGGGACAAGGAGGCGGGACGGTCTTCATCGATGACAAGCGGAGCAGTTTTGCGACGAGTTGATCTTCCAGTCGTGGACGGCCTGGAGCATGGCATCCTTGTGCGCCTTCGGGTCGTCAGGCTGCCAGTCGAGGTTGTAGACCAATTTCGGGTCGCGGATGAATTCGGCGGGATTGCGATGGCACTCGAGGCAGAAGCTCATACTGAGCGGCTTGGCGTGCTGCACCTCGTCCATCTTGTTGATCTGGCCATGGCAGTGCACGCAACTGACGCCACGGTTCACATGGACCGCGTGGTTGAAGTAGACGTAGTCCGGGGTCTTGTGCACCTGCACCCACGGGATCGGGTTGCCCGTGGTATAGCTCTCACGCACCAGCTCGAGCCTCGGGTCCGTGGCGAGAACTGCGTTGTGGCAGTTCATGCACGTCGAGGCCGAGGGCACGTTCGAGTACCACGACTTCTCCACGCCGTTGTGGCAGTAGCGGCAATCCATGCCGACCTGGTCCACATGGATGGCGTGCGAGAAGGCCACGGGTTGCACGGGTTGATACCCCACGCGCGTGTACTGCGGCGTGAAGTAGTACCAAACTGCGGCACCGACCGCCGTACCGGTCAGAAGCGCTCCGGTGATGATCTGCGCCGGCAGCTTGTTGGTCCACCTCGGGAATATGTCGGACATGTCTCGGCGTCGCGGTTAAGGCGCGACATTTCACCAGCAATGCAAAAGACGTGTCAACCCGCCCGGCCCTCGCGTACGCGTCCCCTTCACTTGGCTTCGAAACCCCCGCGAAAGCCCCTGCCCTCCGCGCGTCTCCGAGGCCATCCCAAATCCCGTCCAGGCTGCCCTCAGCCAACAAAATTTCCCTGAGCGGCACCTCGCGTAAACGCGCAAGCCCACACCAGGGTGACGAATGATTTGGGATCTGTCCGGGAACTCCGACGATCACCGACGGCGTTGCCCACGTCCTGACAACGCGCAGGTTCATACGGGACACGCGGACCCGCCTGCAAGCTCGCAGCTCGTCAAGGGTAAGAATTCCAAATGCATAATGACCACCATTAGTTGCGTTCGACGTGGTGCGTGACCCCTTCGTCACGCATTTCTCCGATGCCGGACGTTGCGCGGCGCCTCCCAAACCGTCTACCGTCCGCCCTGTCGGTCGCATCAACCCCGCGCACCGGCCTGTGCGGCTGACCTCCGGATCCCCCTCCGCCCCCGGTCGAGCCGAAAAGGAGTTCCCTATGAAGCTCGGCTACCTCATCGACATGGACGGTGTCATCTACCGCGAGAACCAACTCATCCCGGGCGCGGCGGATTTCGTCACGGCCCTGGTCTCCACCGGCACCCCGTTCCTTTTCCTCACCAACAATTCCGCGCCCACGGGTGAGGATCTCACGGTGCGGCTCAAGCACCTGGGGGTGCACGGATTGTCCCCCAAGAACTTCTACACCTCGGCCATGAACACCGCCGAGTTCCTGAGCGAAACGCATCCCAACTGCACCGCCTTCGCGGTGGGAGAAGGCGGTCTGCTCGCGGCGTTGCACGAGCGCAAGATCGCCAACGACGCCATTCACCCCAACTACGTGGTGGTCGGCGAGGGAGCCGCCACCACCGAAAAGCTCACCAAAGCCCACGAACTCATCGAGAAGGGCGCGCGGCTTCTGGCCACCAATCCCGACAATTGGTGCCCGGTCTCGAGCGAAAAGACGCGTCCGGGCGCCGGGGCCCTGGCCGCCTTTCTCGAGGCCAGCACCGGTCGCCGTGCCTACTACCTGGGGAAACCCAATGGCTACATGTTCCACCGCGCGCGGGCCCACCTCTCGGATTCCCTCAACCGCGTCGATCAGGTGGTCATGATCGGCGATACCATGGAAACCGATATCCGCGGCGCCGTGGAATCCGCCATGCTCGCCTACCTCGTCCTCACCGGCTCCACGCAGTTGGAGGACGTTGGCGACTACGTCTACCAACCCACCCGGATCCTCCATAGTGTGGCCGAACTGGTCGAAGAGGTGCGGACGGGCAAGCCCGCCCCCTTCGCCGACAGCCCCTACTTCACCCACGCCAAAAACGGCGGCCACAAACACGGCAACCGCCATCAGACCGATATCCTCGCCCTCCAGCGTCCGCGTCCGCGTCCAGCCATGACCAAGTGAGGCCCCCC
>JADLFD010000457.1 GCA_020845805.1 Verrucomicrobiales bacterium
CGGTGGTGTTCGGACGCGGCCGGCGCGTCGGCGAACCGCTCGAAGGCGGGCTCATCACCCAGACGGTGCTGCAGGATCGCCTCGCGCTCATCGGCCAGGATTGTGAATGCGACCTCGATCGCAGTTCACTGCAGGGACCCGTCATTCCGGCGCGCTGGGACAGCTCCCGGCAACGCGCCGCCGCCACCGCCCTGGGATTCGATCCAGAAAACCCGCTCATCCGCGCCGAGATCTCGCGCATCGTGCTCAAAGGTCCCGCGCGCCCCGCCAGCAGTCGCGCTGCGCCCAACGCCTTCGACGCGCTCTCCCTCGGCTACTCCGAAGACCCCGTGTCCGCCCCCGACTCCACCTCGGCTTCAGCCGACGCGGAGCCGGCGACGGACTCGGACCCCACGGATGTTCGTGCCGGTGGAACGCGTCCCACCTCGGCGGCGAGCACCCCGCCTCCTCCGACGACCGCCGCCGCGGCCGTGCTCCAACGCGGCACTCTCGCCAGCTGGTTCGCACTCTCCGGCCTCAGCCTCGTCGTCGCGGTCGCCGGCACCTGGCTCCTGGTCCGCGCCCGCAAAAATCGCTCATGAGCCCGCTCCACCTCATCCTCAAGGAGATCTGGCATCACCGCTGGAACTCGCTGTGGACCGCCCTGGTGCTCACCGCCGCCGTGGCGCTGTTGGTGGCCATCCGGCTCACGGCCGACGCCGCTGAACGCGAGACGCGCCGCGTGATGAGGGATCTCGGATTCAATCTGCGCATCATCCCGGCCGGGACCGACACCGCCTTCCTGTGGTCCAAGGGTTACCCGGACCTGACCATGCCCGAGTCCCATGCCCGCCATCTCGCGGAACAGAAAGGGGTGTTCCTGACGTTCAACCATCTCACCGCCACGCTGCGCCAACGCTACCCGCTCGCCCGCGGCGAGGTGATCCTCGAAGGCGTGTCGCCGTCCATCTCCGACGAAGGCAAGAAACCCATGGGCTACTCCATTCCCAAGGGCAGCCTCTTCCTGGGCCACCACGCCGCCCAACTCCTGCAGGCACAGCGGGGTCAACCGGTCCAACTCGGCGGACGCACCTTTCAAGTCGAACGCGTCCTCGCCGAGTCGGGCACCGAGGATGACATCCGCGTCTACGCGCACCTCGCCGATGCCCAGGCCATCCTCAACCTCCCCGGTCGCATCAACGAGATCCAAGCCGTCGACTGCCTCTGCCTCACCTCGGACCAGGATCCGCTCGCCCAACTCCGAGCCACGCTCACCCAACTCCTGCCGGGCACCCAGGTCCTCCACGTCCGCGCCCTCGCCGACGCGCGCGCGCGCCAGCGTCAAATGGCGGAAAAGTACGCCGCCTTCTCAGTCCCGCTCGTGCTGGTCATCGCCGCCCTTTGGGTGGGCGCCATGGCCGTCCTCAACGTGCGGCAGCGTCGCTCCGAGATCGGACTCTGGCGCGCGCTCGGCCACGGCGGCGCGCGTCTCACCACGTTGTTCCTGGGAAAGGCCGCCCTGCTCGGCGCTTTCGCCAGTCTGTTGGGCGCCACCCTTGGCACCGTGCTCGCGCTCGCCTACGGCCCCTCCATCTTCCACGTGACCGCCGCAGCCATCACCTGGAACCCGAAGCTCATCCTCGTCGCCCTCGTGGTCACGCCGGCCTTCGCCGCCTTCGCCGCCTTCGTGCCCGCCATGGTCGCGCTCAACCAGGATCCCATCGAAACCCTCCGCGCCGACTGATCCCCATGATCGCCATCGCCTGCGACGATGTTTCCAAAGAGTTCCCCTCCCGCCACGGGGTCGTGCACGGACTGGACCAGGTTCGCCTGGAGATCCAACGCGGCGAATTCGTCACGGTGAAAGGCGCCAGTGGCTCCGGCAAATCAACCCTCCTGCTGACGCTCGGTGGCATGCAGCGCCCCTCCCAGGGCCGTGTCCGGCTCGATGGCTCAGACGTCTACGCCCTCCCCCCCGCCCAGCGCGCCGAACTCCGCGCGCGATGCGTGGGTTTTGTGTTCCAGCTGTTCCACCTGCTTCCCTACCTCGATACGCTCGAGAATGTCCTGGCCGGTCTCCCCCCCGCGTCGTCCCCCACCCGCTTCCGCGCCACCGCCCTCGATCTGCTCCAGCAACTCGGCCTCGGCGACCGCGCCCACCATCACCCCGCTACCCTCAGTGCGGGGGAACGTCAGCGCGTCGCACTCGCCCGCGCACTGCTCAAGAAACCCCCGGTCATCCTCGCCGACGAACCCACCGGCAACCTCGACCCCGCCAACGCTGCGCAGGTCTTCCAACACCTCGCCGCGTTCCAACGCGAGGGCGGCACCGTGGTCGTCGTGACCCATGGCCCGGATGCCGATCGTTTCGCCTCGCGCCAATTCATCCTCGAACGCGGTCGCCTCACCGAAGCCCACGCCCACGCCCAGGCCCCCAAGCCCCTTTGAACTCCATCGCCTCGCCCTCCATGACCTCCCCATCCCCCCGCGCCACCCTCTCCCGCGCCGCCCTGGGCGTCCGTCTCCTGCTCGGGCTCGCCCTCGCCTCCAGCGCCGCACACGCCTCGGACTGGCCCACCTACCAGGCCAACCTCGCGCGCTCCGGAATCTCGCCGGACCCCTTGCCCCCGTCTCTGGTCCCTCTCTGGACCTGGCGATCGCCGCACCCGCCCCAACCGGCCTGGCAGGGTGAAGCCAAGTGGGACGGCTGGAACAAAGTCTACGACCTCAAGCCGCGCCAGATCTTCGACCGCGCGTTCCACCCGGTCTTCGCCCAGGGCCGCGTGCTGTTCGGATCCTCTGCCGACGACCAACTCCACTGCCTGGATGCGCGGACCGGAGATCCCCTCTGGACGTTCTACACCGAAGGCCCCATTCGCTTCGCTCCGATGGTCGCGGGAGACCGCGTGTACTTCGGGTCGGACGATGGCCAGGTCTATTGTGTCAACGCCACCGACGGACAGCTCGTCTGGTCACGCCGGATCGGCCCCGAGGACCGCCGCATCCCCGGCAACGGCCGCATTATCTCCGCCTGGCCCGTCCGCACCTCCGTCCTCGTCCAGGACGAACGCGTCTACGCCACCGCCGGCATGTTCCCGTCCGAAACCGTCCACCTCGTCGCCCTCGATGCCCGGACCGGCGACGAAGTGTGGCACCAGACGCAGCGCGATCTGCCCGCCCAGGGTTACCTGCTCGCCTCACGCTCCCGCCTCTACGTCCCCGCCGGCCGCAATAACCCCGTCGTGTGCGACCTCGCCACCGGAAAACGCGAACGCGTCGTCGAAGGCGCCGGCGGCACCTACGCCCTGCTCACCGGCGATTCCCTCGTGTTCGGCCCCGGGAAAACCGGCCAACTCGGGATGGTCGACGAAAACCAATCCGATCAACTCGCCTCCTTCCAAGGCCATCACCTCATCGTCACCGGCGACCGCTCCTACCTTCAGTCGGACACCGAGATCACCGCCATCGACCGCGCCCGCTACCTGGACCTCGCCCGTCAACGCAAACAGCTCTCCAGCAAACAAGGACCGCTCGTGAAAAAACTGCGCGACCTCGAAAAAAAGAAAACCGCGGCCGCGGATCTCGTCCCCATCCGCGAGCAGATCGCGGATCTCGGTCAGCAGATCGACAAAACTTCCGCCGCCATGCAGGACTGCCGCCTCTGGACCGTTCCCTGCCAGTGGCCCGACTCCATGATCCTGGCAGGGGATACACTCGTGGTGGGCGGCGCCAACGAAACAGCCGCCTTTGCCGTCGCCGGGGGACAACGACTCTGGACCCTCCCCGTCGAGGGCCGCGCCTACGGCCTCGCCACCGCCGAAGGTCGTCTCTGGATCGCCACCGATCTCGGCGTTCTCCATTGCCTCGGAAACGCCTCCCTCCGCGCGGCGCGCTGAGTCGAAACCCCTTCCTCCTCCCCCTCCTCCTCATGCATCTCCTGGCCTCGCTCCCCGTCCTCGTGACCGCCGTCCTGCTCGTGGCGGCCCCGCGGTCCGCCCTTGCCGCCGCCCCCACGCCGTCGCCCACGCCCAACGGCACGCTGGTTCATTGGCTGTTCAGTCCAGATCGCCAGCAGGGCACCAGCATCAAGCCCGTCGCCGGCGGGCTGAGTGTCACCCCCTTCGGGGTCCGCCTGGTCGATGACCCCTCGCCAGCGCGGGCTGAATTGACGGCGCAAACCAAGCCCCTCGGCGCCGACGAAGACCTGCCCCACGCCCAGCTGCCCAAGCAGGAGCTGACCGTCGAGGCCTGGGTCCGCGTCGATCGCCCCCTCCCCCTCGGTGGCCTGGTCGGCGTCGTCCAGCATCAGCCCGAAACGATGGCGGGCTGGCTCCTCGGGTATCGCGACGACTCGTTCTCCTTCACGCTCGCCTCCACCAACGGTTCCCAACCCTTCAGCACCCTCCGCACCCGCGAACCCTACACGCCCGGCCGCTGGTATCATGTGGTGGGCACCTACGACGGCCGGGAACAGCGACTCTACGTCAACGGCACCCTCGCTGCGCGCGATGCCACCCAGTCAGGAGCCATCCGCTACCCCGAGCGCACGGTCCTCTCCCTGGGCGCGCTGGTTGACGACGACGAATACGTTCCGCTCTCCGGCGCGTTGCACGAGGTCCTCATCCTGCGCCGCGCGCTCGCCGCTTCCGAAATCTCCGCCCGTCATGCCGCCCGCGCCTCCCTCTTCCCCGCGCCGGCTCCGGAACCGCTCTGGTTCACGCCCTCCTTCGGTCCCTTCGTCGACTGGAAGGATCGCACCTCCGCCGTGGTGACCTGGGAAACGGACACGGCCATGCCCACCGTGCTGGAACTGCAGGCACCCGACGGCTCGCGTCATCGCCTGGAGAACCGCGATCCGTCCGTGCATCACATGGTCACGCTCGAGAAACTTGCCCCCGAGTCCGAGTACTTCTACCGCCTGCATGCTCCCGCTGCCTCCGGCCGCGAGGTGCAGACGCGCCGCTATCTCTTCGACACGTCCTTCTATTACGCACCCGCCCCGGCGCCGGTCGTCGCCACCGCCACGCTCGCCGCCCATCCCGAGGCGGCTCGCCTCGCTGAACAACTCCTGCAGCGCTCCTCCGTCCGCCGTGGCTATTGCCTCGTCCTCGGCGCCTCCGACGGTGCGGTCGCGGCCGAACTGGTACGCCAAAGCGATCTCGACGTCGTGGTGGTCGAGTCCGACCCCGCGCGCATCCAGGCCGTACGCCAACTCTTCCAGCGAGCCGGCATCCAAGGCCTTCGCGCCTCGGTCCTCCGCGTCGCACCCGGCCGCCTGCCGTTCGGCGACTATGTCGCCAACCTGATCGTCTCGGAACGAACGCTGCTCGAAGGCACGCCGCCCGCCTATCCCGCCGCTGAAATCGCACGCGTGCTGCGCCCCTCCGGCGGCGTCCTGCTCCTGGGCCTCCCCGATCGCGCCCAACCCGCGCCTGCCTTGGATCAGTCCTTGTGGAAGGGCTGGCTCGCGGACGCGCTGCCCGAGGCGCGTTTTGTTTCACAGAACGGGTCCTGGCTCTTCCACCGCCGCGGGGCGCTCGCCGGCGCCGGCGAGTGGTCCCACCAGTACGGCAATGCCGACAACACGTCCTGCAGCCAGGACGAATTGGTCCGCGGCGAACTCCAGGTCTCCTGGTGGGGCGACCCCGGACCTCGCCCCATGCCCGACCGCGGCCCGCGCAACCCCGCGCCCGTTAGCCGCGCCGGCCGGCTCTTCGTCCAGGGAGATCGTGTGCTGTTCGGTCTCGATGCCTACAACGGCACCATTCTGTGGAGCCGTTCCGCACCCGAACTCCGGCGCGCCAACCTGCCGCGCGACTCCAGCAACATGGCCGCCGCTGGCGACCGCCTCTTCCTCGCCCACGGGCGCTACTGCCTCGCCCTCGATGGCGACACCGGACAACGCGTCCAACGCTACACCATCCCCAACACCCCCGATGCCGCCGCGCACGACTGGGGTTACCTCGCTCTTCCTCACAACAACCTGATCGTCGGCAGCCGCGTGCGCTCCACCGCCGGGTACCTCGGCGACGAGGGGGAATGGTACGAGGACTTTGCCACCGAACAGATCAGCCGCGTCACCAGCGACCGGCTCTTCGGGGTCGACCCCGAATCCGGCGAGGGACGATGGGAATACTCCGGCGGCGCCATCCTCAACTCCACCATCACCATCGGGGACAACATGATCTTCCTCATCGAAAGCCGCGCCTCCAACGCAGTCGCCGCCGCCGGCACTCGACTCGCCCCCGAGGTGCTCACCCAAACCCGTCTCGTCGCCCTCGACCTGCGCTCCGGCAAGGAGCTCTGGTCCAAGGACCAGGACTTCAGCGCCTGCCAGTTCATGACCTACCTCGTCTATAGCCGGAACACGGTGGTCGTCACCGGCACTGACAAAAACAAAACGTTCCACACCTACGCCTTCAACGCCCCCAGCCCCAAACCCGACGCGGATGTCAACCCACTCGCCTCCGGCGGGCAAATGCTGTGGTCCGAATCCCACCAGGAGGACAAGGGTCATCACAGCGGCCATCTCCAGCATCCCGTGGTGATCGATGACGTCTTTTATTCGGATCAACGCGCGTTCCGCCTCACCACCGGGGAAACGCTGCGCAAGGACCTGCCCGAACGCCGCGGCTGCGGCACCATGTCCGCCGCACGGCACGCGCTGTTCTTCCGCCATCACTACCACAGCATGTGGGACCTGGAGTCCGATCGCCGCACCCAGTTCGAAGGCGTCCGCTCCGGCTGCTGGCTGACCCTCATCCCCGCCGGCGGCCTGCTGCTCGCCCCGGAGAGCAGCGCCGGATGCTCCTGCACCCACCCCATCCAAACTTCCATGGGCTTCATCCCCAAAACCACCGCACGGCCAGGCCAGTAAGAACCGCGCCCCGCCCGCCCCACCCAGGTGCTGGGCCCAGGGCGATTTTGTTGCCGGAGGCAGGAACGGCAGGATGAGCAGGATGGGTCTGGGGACGCAGCGAGGGCGGTAGAAAACCAGGTCGCTTCCACCCATCCTGTTCATCCCGTTCATCCTGTCCAAAACCTCCCCGGCAAGAGTTCTGTCGTGCCCCCCCCGCGTGCTGTCCCTTGGAAAAAGGGGCAGACAGATGCTTGGCGATCGCTATCGTCTCGCGGTCACCCCGCCGCACTCGCCATGAACCGATTCCCGATCGCCCTCTCCGTCTCCCTGTTCTCCGCCGTGGCGCTGGCCCCCATCGTCGCCGGCACCGCCGAACTCAAGTACGCCATCACGCCCGGATTCTTCGAGGAGAAGCCCGGTGGACTCGATCTCGGCCCCTGCCACGGCGGGGCGGTCATCGACAAAGCAGGCAACTTCTACATCACGTCCGACACGCCGCGCGGCATCATCGTCTATAAGCCGGACGGCAAATTCCTGCGCGCCATCGGACCCACCCGCATCCACGCCCTCGAGATTCGCGAGGAGAACGGCACCGAGTTCATCTACGCCGCGCGCCCGTCCGATCATCAGGTCGTCAAACTCTCCCTCGACGGCAATAACGTCTGGACGCTCGGTGTCCCCGCCGAATCCGGACTCTATCCCGAAGGCAAGGGTTTCAACCCCTGCGCAGTCACCGTGGGGCCCGACGGCGCGGTCTTTGTCGCCGACGGATACGGGTCCAACTTCGTGCTCAAGTTCGACAAGAACCTGAAGTTCCTCAAAGCCTTCGGCGGACCGGGCGAGGCGGAGGGCAAATTCAAGACCTGCCACGGCATCGGCCTCGACCAACGCCAGGAGAAACCCCTCCTGCTCGTCTGCAATCGCAACAATAACCGCGTCGAACACTGGGATCTCGACGGCAACTTCGTGCGCGTGATCCAGAAGGACCTGCGCATGCCTGCCGCCGTCTACTTCCGCGGCGAGTACGCCATCTTCCCCGAGCTGCAGGGACGCGTCACGGTCCTCGCCAAGGACGGCTCGATCGCCGCCCAGGTCGGCGACAACCCGGAGGAAAAGCAACGCGCCAACTACGGCCTCGCCCCGGAACACTGGCGCCCCGGCATCTGCAACTCGCCCCACGGCGCCGCCATGGACAAGGACGGCAACCTCGTGGTCTCCGAGTGGAGTCAGTTCGGACACCTCCATCGCTTCGCCAAGCAGCCGTAGGCTCCACGTTTCCTGCTCCCCCTTCGCGCCTTCGCGTGAGCCACCCCACTTCGTTCTCACGCCAAGCCGCTAAAGCGCCAAGAAAACCAAAGGCCGGGGAAAACCTCCGGTGGATCCGCTGCTCCCCTTCGCGCCTTCGCGCCTTTGCGCCTTTGCGTGAGTCACCCCACTTCGTTCTCACGCCAAGCCGCCAAGGCGCCAAGAAAGCCAAAGGCCGGGAGACCATCAGGTGGATTCACTGCTCCCCCTTCGCGCCTTCGCGCCTTTACGTGAGCCACTCCATTTCGTTCTCACGCCAAGCCGCTAAGGCGCCAAGAAAACCAAGGGCCGAGAAACCCTCCGTTTGATCCGCTGCTCCCCCTTCGCGCCTTCACGCCTTTGCGTGAGCCACCCCATGTCGTTCTCACGCCAAGCCGCAAAGGCGCCAAGAAAACCAAAGGCCGGGAGACCTACAGGTTGAGCCGCGCTGCCCCCTGGGCGC
>JADLFD010000458.1 GCA_020845805.1 Verrucomicrobiales bacterium
CCTGCCCGGGGGAGCGTACCGCGCCCTCCTTGCCGCGGACGATGGCCACGGTAAGACCGTCACCCACCAGGTGCCCTTGCTCGTCCGCGATCCCAACGCCAGCGCGGCGGCCATCCGCCTCCCCATGGACGTCTCCGCGCCTACCTGGACCGTCGAGCCGGGTCATGACCTCCTGGTCCTCTGGGGCACCGGCTATCCCACCGGACGCGCCTTGGTGCAGATCGAGCACGGTCAGAAAATCCTCCAGCGCTTCTGGACCCCCGAGGGCCGCACCCAGGTTCCTATCCGCTTCCCCGTCACGGAGTCCCTGCGAGGCGGGTTCACCCTCCACGTGACCTTCGTGCGCGAAAACCGCTGCTACCGCGTCAGCCACGAGGTGTCCGTTCCCTGGACCAACCAGAAGCTCGAGCTCGCCTGGTCGACGTTTCGGGCCAAGCTCGAGCCAGGTCAGAAGGAAACCTGGTCCGTAGCCGTCAAACCACCCCCGGGCGGTCCACCGCTGAGCGCCGAGATGGTCGCCACCCTGTTCGATGCGTCGCTCGACCAGTTCTTCCCGCTGAATTGGCCCGACGGCTTCCATGTCTTCGGCAGTCATTACTCCTCCATCTCCCTTAACTTCGCCAATGAGCAGCGCTGGCTGGATCGCGTGCATGGCCGCGTTCGAACGCCGCGCAATGAGGTGCGCCTCACCTACCGTTCGTTCCCACCTGAGTTCCTGCCTCGCCGGTCGTCCATGATGGTCCGGACCATGGCCACGGCCATGGCTCCGATGGCGGCCGTGCCCCTGCCGGAGGCGGTCGCGGACGCCCTGGAGTTTCGGGTCGCGAAAGGGGCCAGCCCGGGAGCCCTCGAGGGCGCGGGAGGAGGTGCCCTCGCGGAGAGAGCCGGCGCGGCCGCGGACCGCTCCCCGGCAGGAGGCTCCCAGGCCCCCGCCTCCCCGGGCGCCAGCGTAAGGCGGAACCTCCAGGAGACAGCCTTCTTCCTGCCCCATCTGCTGACCGATCGCGACGGCGGAATTCGGTTGGAATTCACATTGCCGGAGGCACTCACGCGCTGGCGGTTCCTCGGTTTCGCCCATGACGCGCGATTGCGCGCCGGCCTGCTCGAAGGCGCCGCAGTAGCCTCGCGCGATCTGATGATCCTGCCCAATCCACCGCGCTTCCTGCGCGAAGGGGATGAGGTCGAATTCTCGGCGCGCATCATCAACCAGTCCGAGGTGCCCCAGCGTGGGACCGCACGACTCGACCTCAAGTACGCCACCGGCTCGCAATCCGGCACAGAGGCCAATGCCGCCCTGGGCCTGAGCGAAGGGCCACTGGCCTTCGAGATCCCCGCCGGGGCGACACGCGGTGTCTCCTGGCGCCTGCGCGTGCCCGATGGCGCCGGGTTCCTGACCTACGAAGTCAGCGCCCGCGGACTCCGTCACACCGATGGCGAGTCCGGGATCCTGCCCGTGCTCTCCCGCCGTGTGCTGGTCACCGAATCCCTGCCGCTCCCGATCCGCGGTCCGGGTCGCAAGACCTTCACCTTCGAGGCGCTGCGCAACGCCGCTCAGTCTGCGAGCCTCACTCATGAACGGTTCACGGTGCAGATGGCTTCCAACCCGGCCTGGTACGCCGTGCTGGCCCTCCCCACCCTCATGGAGTACCCGCACGAATGCGCCGAGCAGGTCTTCAATCGACTCTACGCCAACGCACTCGCGCATGCTCTCGCCACCCGGGATCCGCGCCTCCGCCAGACCTTCGAGCTCTGGCGCAACACCCCCGCCCTCGACAGCCCGCTCGAGAAGAACGGCGACCTGAAATCCGTGGCGCTCGCCGAAACCCCATGGGTCCGCGACGCGAAATCCGAATCCGAGGCCCGCCGCAACCTGGGCCTCCTCTTTGACCCGGTTCGGAATAAGGCGCAGACCGATCGTGCCCTGCGTCAACTTGCGGAAATGAGCCGGCCGGAAGGGGGTTGGTCCTGGTTCCCCGGCGGTCCGTGGGATGAATTCATCACCCTCTACATCGTCGCCGGCTTCGGCCGGCTTCAGCAACTCGGCGTGGAGCTGCCGGACGACTTGCCCGCGCGCGCCCTGCCAGTTCTCGACCAGTCCATGCATGAACGATGGGACCGACTGCGCACCGACAAGGTCCTTGAGGGAAATCACCTGACGCCCTCCATCGCGTTCTACCTGTACGCGCGTTCGTTCTTCGCCCGCCGCCATCCCCTCGCCCCCCAACACTTCGACTCCTTCGCCTACTGGCTGGCGCAGGCGGAGACCCACTGGGTGAAATTGGAACACCGACTCCCCCAGGGCCATCTCGCCCTCGCGTTCCACCGCTTGCGTACCGACACCCCCCTTGCGGCGCGGACCCAGTTGCCCGAGCAGATCCTGCGTTCCCTCGCCGAACGCTCGGTGACCCACGAGGAATTAGGACGGTTCTGGCGCGAGGATGAATACAGCGCTTCCTGGTTCCGCGCGCCCATCGAAACCCAGGCCCTGATGATCGAGGCCTTCTCCCTCCTCGCCCCGGACCGTCAGGTCGTCGACGAACTCAAGATCTGGCTGCTGAAACAAAAGCAAACCCAGGACTGGAAGACCACCAAGGCCACCGCCGACGCAGTGTATGCCCTGCTACTCCACGGATCGGATCTCCTGGCCGACGCACGCCTGGTCAAGGTGTCGGTCGGGGGACGTTCCATCACCCCCGGAATGACGGACGCCCCCCGCGCGACCGGCCCCGCCCCCACCTCCGAGCCGGGCACCGGCTTTTTCGAAACGCGCTACGCACGAGCGGAAATCACCCCCGCCCTCGCGCGCATCGAGGTCGACAAACCCACGCCTGGGATCGCCTGGGGAGCCGCGCATTGGCAGTACTTCGAGGATATCACCCGGCTGCGCGCCCATGCCGCCACGCCCCTGCGCCTCGAGAAATCCGTGCTCAAACGAGTACCGACTGCCACCGGTCCGGAACTCCGTCCCCTGGGGGACCGCGTTCAGGTGGGCGACGAACTGGTGGTGCGCCTCACCCTGCGCACCGATCGCGACCTCGAATACGTCCATCTTAAGGACCAACGCGGCAGTGGCACCGAACCGGTGAACGTGCTGTCGGGATACCGCTTCCAGGATGGCTTCGGCTATTACGAGAGCACCAAGGATACCGCCTCCCACTTCTTCCTCGGCTACCTCCCCAAGGGGACCTATGTCTTCGAGTACGCCGCGCGCGCGCAACTGCGCGGCCGCTATACCGCCGGCATGGCCGAGGTCCAATGCCTCTACGCCCCTGAGTTCAACAGCCACTCCACCAGCATCCCACTCAACGTCGAGTAGCCCCGTCGCCCGGAACCGCGCCCGTCGACGCCGACCAGACGCCCGCCGCCAGCAACTCGCGCGTGGCGGCTTCCGCCCAACCCCGGTTCGCCGCGGGACTGGCCGGGCTCGGATGCAGCACGCGCCCGAACCTCCCGCCCCATCCCGTGGCCCCTTCCATCGCCCCCCGCGCCCGTCCCTCGGCAAAGGCCCCCACCCCGATCACCCATTCCGGCTGCAACTGCAACACGACCTCACGCAGATGTGCGTCGCACGCCGAGAAGAGCCGCTCGGTTTCGGCCGCCGGAAACTTGTCCGGAGTGAGGTTCGCACCGGTATTCGCAAGGAACAGGAGCGGACAATAATTGACGACGAAATGCTCCGCGAAGAACGCCGTGGCGGTCCCGAATCGCGCGGCGAACAATCCCCATAACCGCCGTCCGCTCACTTCGCTGCGCGGGCAGTCAAACCCCTCCACCGGGCGTTTGGCATGCATGCCCGGCGGTGTCCCCACCTCTGCCGTGATCCCCATCCAATCGCGGACCGCGGCCACCTCGCCGAAGGGCACCCCGGTCTGGGCCATGCCGAAGGGACCGGGGTTCATGCCCACGAACACCACTCGCTTCCGCCCCTGGCCATATCGCGCGAGATAGGCCTGGTGCGGCCGCCAGGCGTACTCCAGCGGGTTGTAGACATGCGCGACCGGCGCCGCAAAGCGAAGCGCGCCCACGGCCTCGCCAAGTCGTCGGGCCGTATGCTCCAGGTCGGTCTCAGAGAGTCGCCGTGTCATGTCATGTCTCTCCGGGCGTGCCGTCTCGTGTCGCACGACCCGTCGCCGTAGGCTACCGAGCGTCAAGAAACTGGCCAATCGGGATGTTCCTTTCCCACGCCGTCACCCGACGGGCACCGCTACCTTTCCTGCGACGCCGTGGAGTTCGACGTTGTCGCGCCTCCCCACCACCACCTAGGGTGAGGGCGCGTGGAGTCCGGTCAACCACACGCGCCGCGGCCTGCTTCGCCAAGGGCACCCGCGACGAGCCACCGGGGAAGGCGCCATCGTCGGCGGCGCCATTCCACGAAGCGCGTCGTCGTCGTCGCCTCCATCCTCATCACGCTGGTGACCCTGGTTTGGATCGAGTCCGATACGATCCAGTCCACACTCTCCACCTGGCAGGCACGCAATATCGTGCGCCAAGCCCAGGAGCTGGCACGCCGCCAAACCTATCCCGCGGCCATCGAACGCCTCGACGTCGCGCTGCGTCTGAATCCCGCCTCCGTCGATGCCTTGCGATTGCAGGCCCGCATCTACTCCCAGTTCGATCTGCCCTATGCCATCCCAGCATGGCGCGCCCTGTTGCATGGCGAGTCCGTCCAGGCAGAGGACCGTCATGAGTTCATCGACCTCGCCATACGCCTCAACCGACCCGATCTTGCCGAACCCGAGATCGCTCGGTTGCTCTCCTCGTCAGACCTGACCCCACGCACGCTCTCCCAAGCCGTCGAATTTCACCTGCGACAAGGGCATCACGATCAGGCGGTGGAGTTCGGACGCCAACTTCACCAACGCGAGCCCGACCACCCAGACTACGCGGCGCAGTTCGTCCGTGCGCTGGCCTCACATCCTAGCGAAGCCGTGCGCGAGGAAGCCTTCCGCCATGCGGACGCCGTCTTTCGCTCCGGTCCCGAGGGCCGCCGCGCCGCGCTCGCGGCGCTCGCCGCGTCGCCGCGTCCCCTGCCTCCTTCGGCCGTATCCCAGTTACCCCACCTCACCCCACCCACCGGGGCGGCGGCGACCGAAGTAATCCGCTTCGCGGAACTCCAACTCCGCGCCGAGCCCGCCGCACGAAGCCAAGTCCTGAACGCCTTGATCGCACGGCTCCACCCCTCCTCCCTGGAACACCAGGCCGCCCTCGTCGAGTGGCTGAACCGGCAGGGAGAGGCCGCCCGCGTGCTGGCCCTCCACGATCTCCGCGAGATTGTCACGCTGCCCCCGATTCTCATGGCTCACCTCGAAGCCCTCGCCCGGACGCGTGAATGGGCCGCACTCAAGCAAGCCGCTGCTTCTCCTCTGCCCCTCGAACCTTGGGCGTTGCACTGCTTCCGCGCCCTGGCCGCGGACCACCTCCGCGAAAGCGACCTCAGCCGAGAGAACTGGCGGCGCAGCTTCGACGACGCGGATCCCGCTCCCGAGCGCCTGCTCGCGCTCGGCGATCTCACCTTCGCCCTCGGAGCCCACGATAAGGCGGTCGAGGCCTATCAGCACCTGACCCGCGATCGGTTGCACCGCATCCCCGCGTACCGTCGCCTCGCTCAGGTCTACGCCCACAGCCAGGATACCCAACGGCTTCGCGCGATCATGCGCGAATGGTCCGCCCACGTCCCCGACGACCCCGGACCGGATCTCGAATTCTGTTACCTGAGCGCCCTCACTCGCAAGGACGTGGACGTCGCCCAGGCCCGCGCCCTTCGGCTGTTCGAGCGACTGCCGGAACGCCCGCTCCACCGAGCCACGCTGGCACTCCTCGAATGGCGACGCGACCGACCGCAGGAAGCCCTCCGCTTGATCGAACGCTCGCCCGACCCGCTCAAGGTCCTCGACCCCCGCACCCGTCTGGCTCACGCCGCCATCCTCCACAGCCAAAACACCGCCCCTGCCACCGTGCGCCAACTCCTCGAAGGCCTCGAGACCGACGCTCTGCTGCCCGAGGAACGCGAAATGTGGCAACGGGTGCAGCGGACGGAATGACGGAATCCATTACGCTCCCGACCGACGCCGCGTCACTCGATCCGCGGAACCTTGTCGGTTCCGCCAACTTGGCGGCCGCACCAACGAAAACGGCGCACTCCGAAGAGTGCGCCGCGACAAAATCAATCCGTGGCACGTCGGCCAGGGATCCCCATCAGCAGGGGCTTACTTCTTGATCAACGCCGAGGTCCGTTCCCGGATCCACGTGTAGTCGATGCTGCCGGGAACGGTGCGGCGCGAGACCGCCTGGCCCTTCACCAACCGGGTGCTGCCCACTTTCCACTTCTTGATCTCGGAATGGCCGTCAGCGAAGGCAAAGCCGCAGGCCATGTTGTGGTACGTGCCCGGGAAGTCGATCCACTCGGCCGTCCTCATACCCACCGCAAATCCCGCGTCATTCAAACTGCGTTCGTCTTCGTCCAGCAGGACCCACGTCTGCGCCGGACCCGGGTCCGTGAAGTCCGTCTCCTTGCCGTAGGTCAGGTAGGTCTGACCGAAGACGTGATTGTGCGCGTTATCCAGCCACGGGCCGTTCACCGGCTTCTTACCGCGGTTCTCGTTCGGATTCGTACCCACAGCCTGGCTCATGGCCACGGACCGCGCGGCGGGAACCTTCAGGCGCGCGGCGCGCTTCGCAGCGTCCGGGCCCTGGTAATTGCCGACCCGCTTGTCCGCCGGGCACTTGTACACCTCGAACGAGCCGCCGATGTAGGTGGCGAGCAGGGTGTTGGTCGTGTTCCGGAAAATATCGGAGTTGAACTCCTCACCCTGCCCGATGCCGGCCGAACCTGGGCACCAGTTGTAACCCGGACGCGTGTTGCCGTCATCGGGGTTGGGCGGCAGCCAGTCTTC
>JADLFD010000459.1 GCA_020845805.1 Verrucomicrobiales bacterium
CTCCCGCCGAACGCACTTCCTCCTGAATACCGGCGAGAGCCTGCAGGTGCTTGGTGCAAAACGGACACCACCCACCCCGGTAGAAAATCAGGACCGTCGGCTTCGTCTTCACGAGCTCCCCAAGTTTCACCTCCCGGTCGTCCTCCGAACGCAACGTCACTTCCGGAATCTTCTCACCGACCTGGAGGGGTTTGAGTTCCGCCGCCGCCACTGCGAACCCCAGGGTGAACAGGACGGGAATCAGGACGCGAATGAGCATGGTGCGATTCTTGGTTTTGACCCTGTGAGATTATGACGAACCAAGGTCGGACACAAGGAACACGCCAAAGAGGATTCCGCCACCCTTGGCGGCGCGAGCCAGCACCGGTGGCAACTCCGGTCGGTGGCCAGGAATTCATCCACTTGTGACGCGGACGCCTGCGAAATCTGCGTGCGAACCACGCGCTTAGAGCGCCCGATTTCCTGAGACTGAGCCCGGGATGAAGACTAGGGATGGCCGTCATTCCGGTGATTCCACGACTTCCTCCTTGCGCCCGTCGGTACTCCGCACAGCCTGACCGCATACCCTGCGGGCACTGCTCCCCGCACTCTGTCCAAACCAAAGATCCTTTGTTTTCGAGAGAGCTATGAAACCCCTCGCCTCCAGCGTCGCTGTTCTTGCGTCTTTCACCCTCACCACGCACGCCGTTCCGGTGGCCTGGAATGGCCACTACTACGATTACTTCCCGGCTTCGGGCATCGCCTGGCCCGACGCAGACAGCGCGGCGCGCGCCCTGACACACAACGGGCTATCCGGACACCTGGCCACCCTGACCTCCGCCGAAGAGAATCGATTCGTGTCCACCCTCGTGGATGGTCTCGAAAGTTATCCTGGGGATCCCAAGCTCGAGGACGTCCTGGCGGCCTGGGTCGGCGGCTACCAAGATCCCGCCGATGAACCCGACCCTACCAAGGGATGGAAATGGGTGAACGGCGAGGGAGCCATTCCCATGGTGAATGGAAATTCCCCCTTCGGGAACTGGTTCACCGGCGAGCCCAACGACTGGCTGGGTCCCCAATCCGAAAACCACCTCTCCATCTGGGGCTCGGCCGGTTACGGCAATACCATCGGCACCTGGAACGATGAAGGCGGTCCTTGGAACATCTCCGGCTACCTCGTGGAATACGAAACCGCGGGCAAACTACCCGATGTGGAGTCCCCGGCCCCCCTGCTCCTGCTCGCGCTGTCCGGTCTTAGCCTGACGATGCGACGCGCGCGATCCGCAGCCTGAGCCAACCCAGCCTTCGCTGAAGGGCGCGAACGGGCAGAGGCAAAGCACCTCGACGCCCCGGTTTCCATCACTCCAATCGTCAATGGCGGTGGCCCCGAACCCACCCGCCTGCCCTGCGGCTCACGTTCGGATCCCGACGCGTTCACCCAGCAGGTGAGGGACGGAACCCAGACCGGTGGGAGTTCCTCGAGGATTCCCCCCGGCCTCTCGGTGCTGCCGCGACCGCGCCGCGGACCCAGTTTTGGGGCCTCCCAACTCGTCCGTACCACTCCGGGGAAACCGTGGACTACGTTCCTCCGCGGCATCCGCTTTTCGACGCATTGAATTCCCTATTCGGATCTCTTATCCCGATACCATGCGCATGGATCGTCGCCCCGCATCGGTTCGCGGTGAACGTCGGAAGAAGGGCCGCCTCGAGAGAACCCGGGGGTCTGTGAAACTGCGCCTCCTCAGCCCCGGACCAGTCTGGAACGGGATGCTGTCGCTGAGTGCACTACTCGGGCTTTGGAGCGGCGATCATCCCCGGGCAGAAGCGGCAGCCCCCCATCTAGAGATCCAGGCTACCGCGGCCAACCGCTTTGAACTCTCCTGGCCGTCGGTTGGTGCGAAGTTTGACCTCGAGGAATCGGGCGCTCTCGGCTCCGGTGCAGTTTGGAAAACGGTGGACGCAACCCCCACCGAACGTCTGGGGCGGTTCGTGGCCGAGGTCGCCGTGGGTGCGGGCCCACGGTTTTATCGGCTGCGCCAAGCCGCAGACCCGACGCTCGTCACCCTCCTGGATTCGTCGCCCAGCGATGGAGAACGCGGAGTGGCCGTGACTCGCGAAACCATCTTCCACCTGAGCGGAGCGCTCGCCTCCGAAGTGATCGTCGGGCCCGGCGACCTGATTGCGGAATTCGGCGGCCGACGGTTGCTCACGCGAGCGGATCTTTCGGCAGACCGACGCAAGTTGACCTTGTTCTACCTCGAGAATCTCCCCGCCGGAGCGCGAATCCAGGTGACTCTGGACGGCGCACGGCTGGAGGACGCGTTGGGCCAAGCGCTGGATGCGGACGGCGACGGGCACCCAGGCGGCCGCCGGGTGCTGCGATTCGACACCTTCGGCGCCACGCCACTTCCCAAGACCGGCGTGGAAGGATGGGTCTACGCCTCGGAGAGGAATCCCGACGGCTCCAATCGGCCACTCCGGAATGTCACCGTCACCGTGGATGGAGCCGAGGAGACGCTGCGTACGACGACCGATGCGAGCGGGCACTTCCACCTGATGCCGTCGCCGGCAGGCCGATTCTTCGTGCATGTCGACGGCCGCACCGCCGACGGCTCCCAATGGCCAGGAGGGGCTTACTACCCCTTTGTCGGGAAAGCCTGGGAAGCGGCCGCCGGCAAAACCAACAATCTCGCGGGAGGCACCGGGCAGATCTTCCTACCCTACGTTCAGGAGGACGCGCTGCGTCCCGTGAGTTCCACGGAGCCGACCCGGATCACTCCAAGCCCATCGGCATTGGCGGCGCGACCGGAGCTGGCCGGACTCGAGATCACCCTTCCCGCCAATGCGCTCTTCAGCGACAACGGCGCACGCGGCGGACGAGTGGGCATGGCCGCGGTGCCACCTGATCGGCTGCCCGAACCGTTGCCTCCCGGATTGAATCTGCCCCTGGCCATTACCATCCAGACCGATGGCGGCCAGAACTTCGATGTCCCTGTGCCGGTGCGCTTCCCCAACCTGCCGGATCCGGTGACGGGCCTGAAACTCCCGCCCGGCGCCAAGACCGTGCTCTGGAGTTTCAACCACGACACCGGTCGCTGGGAACCGCAGGGGACCATGACCATTTCGGCGGACGGCGCATTCGCCGAGCCCGACCCCGGCGTGGGAGTGCGTCAACCAGGTTGGGCAGGGACCGGACCCGGAACGCCGGTGTTTGGCCCCAACCGACCTGGGCGCGGCGGGGGCGGACCTGGCGGATTCTCCGGAGGTGACGGGGGAGGAGGTGGAGGCGGCGGCGGGGGCGACGATGACGAGTGCACCAAGGAAATCGTGTGCACCATCCCGCAACCCGAGCGCCGCTGGCTGAATTGCGTGCTGAAGTGCGCCCGAGACGTCCTCCAGCACCCGTTCTCCCGACCACAACCCAAACGATCGCCCATCGAATCCGGACTCCGCTGCATCGGGGGACCCGACAAGTGCTCCGGGAATCCCACCGACACCCTGACCCCGGATCAGCGCGCTTGCATGGACAGTTGTCAGCAACCGGAGCCGCTCTACGTGCGATACTTCGTCCCGTGCGAAGGAGGCTACCTCGATCCCTGTCCCGAGCCGGCGGAGGCCAGTGCGCTCGCCCTGGCCGGGTTGAACCACCGTCCGCACGCCTCGCCAGACAGCGATGAGGACCTCCTGCCGGATCGCTTGGTGGAACAACGACGATTCTGGGAGGTGGAAGCAGACTACCTGGCCAAGCTCGCAGGCACTCCGAAGTTCGTGAACATGCAGTCGGCCGAGTTGCCGCGGTTGCTCGATTTCCTCGATGCGTTCTCCGATCGCGTGCAACCCGCCTCCCCCGCAGGCATCCACCTGAGTGCGGAAGAGCGTTCATTCCTGGTCGGGCTTCCCCGGCCGTCCCAGTTCTCCGCCTCCGAGTGGGGCGCGTTGGTGGATCGCTTCGACGCGCTGCAGGGCGTGCCGCGGCCCCCCGAAGTCGCCGCCGCGGAACAACGGTTGGACAACCTGGTGGCATTGCTGAAATCCCGCGGCTGGACGCGTCGCCTGGATGGTTTCGTCCAGGGGTACGCGCGCTTGTCCGCGGCGCGGGCGCCCGACCGGAGCTCGGGAGAGTTCCCCTCACGCGCGCACTACTATGTGCTCCGCAATCTCGACGATGGCGTGGAGATCCGGGGACGTCTCAGCGCGTCAGGTCTCTTCGGCGCGCTGGTGCTCGCGCCGGAAAGAGTCTTCACCATCGCCTACTTCGATCCCGCCACCGGACGGGCGGGCGCGGCGTTGTTCGTCTCGGGTCCCAACGGCGGTGCCACCACCATCCCCACCGCGCCCTTCGAGGACATCGAGCCGGGAGAATCCGACCTCGACGGCGACGGCCTGAGTGATCTGGCGGAGGACATCCTCGGCACCGACGTCACTCAGGCGGACACCGATCAGGACGGGATCGCCGATGGCGCGGAGGTGCTGAACGACGGCAATCCCCTCGATGGCATCGCCGAGAACTTCGGCTACCAGGCGGGGGTGCCCCTGTTCCAGGGGGCTCGCGAGATCGCGATCGAGAACGACCTTGCAGTGGTGCGCGCCGAGACTGGGGGGCTCTCGTTCGTCGACCTCCGCGATCCGCTGCAACCCACCCTGGTCGGCAAGTTTCCCATGCAGGAGCCCACCTTGTCCCTGGCCGTCCAGTGGCCCTACGCCGTGGTCGGCGGCACCGCAAGAACAACGGTGATCGACCTTCGCGATCCCGCGGCGCCCGTGGAAGTCTGGTCGCGGAACCAGCGTGGATACGCTGTGGCCGCCGCCTTCGGCCGGGTCTATGTCGCTGGCGACGACGCGCTGGTCGCGTTCGATCTCGAGTCGGGTTTACCCGTGGACAGTGTGCGTCATCCGTACCGAGTCAGTCACGCACGGCTCCTGGGAGACTCCCTGGTCACCATCGCCGACAGCGGCCAGCGATCGCTGGAAGTCCTCCC
>JADLFD010000460.1 GCA_020845805.1 Verrucomicrobiales bacterium
CCCACCACGGGCCCGTCCTCGTCCGCCACCCGGATCCCCGGAGTTCCACGGCGCTGGGGACACCGACCCAACTCTCCGTCCGCGCGGTGGGTTGGGGAGACCTGGAATACCGTTGGTTCAAGGACGGCGCACCCATCGCGGGAGCGACCGGATCCGAACTCACCCTCGGCCCGGCCACACCACACACCCCGGGGCAATTCATGGTGGAAGTCGAAGACGCCGCCGGCCACGTGACTCGCCAGAGCTTCCTCGTGAGTGTCGTTGCACCCGCCGCCCTGTCTTGGTCACGCGGTCCGGACGGACGCACCGTTCTCGCCGTCCGTCACGGGACTCCCGGCCAATCCTTCCAGTTGGAACGCTCGAGTGATCTCGTGAACTGGGTGGCGTCGGAGGTGGGAACATTCAATCCGACGGGCGACTTCCAGTTCGGCCCCCTTCCCCCGGACTCCCCTCCCACGGCCAGCTTCTTTCGTGTGCTCCTGCGATAGTGCCCCCCAGCCCTTGCGCCTTGTTCCTCCGACGACGACCGCGCGACTCGACGCCCGAAACGCTGACCGTCATTCTGCGCCATGAGCTCGCTCCTGCGCTGGGCGTCGTCCCACGCCCATCCCCCAGCCCGCGCCCAGGCCGAGCAACCCCACCGGATCCGTCCGTCTCACGCGGGTACGATCCGCATCGCGTGGATGATTCCCTTGCTCTGCCTGGTCACCGCCATGACACACGCGGCCGAACCGGAGTTGGAGTCGGTGCGAGTGATGACCTTCAATCTCTGGCATGGAGGCGACGCGGGACGGCAACCCCTGGAACAAAGCGCCGCCGTCATCCGTGCCGCAAAAGCTGATCTCGTGGGGCTCCAGGAAACCGAAGGCATCACCCCCTCCAACGCGGCCCGCCCCAATCGCGCCCCCGAACTCGCCCAACTCCTGGGATGGCATTGCTTCGATCAAGGAGGCCGAACCGCCATCCTCTCGCGCCACCCGTTCGCCCAGGCCAGTCCCAACCAGTGGGGAACGTCCGTGCAACTCCCCTCCGGGACGCGAATCTGGATCTTCAACGCGCACTTCCCAGCCAGTCCCTACCAGCCCTACCAACTGCTCCGTATCCCCTACTTCGACGCGCCCTTCCTCAGGACCGCCGACGAAGCGGTCAAGGCAGCGCATTCCGCGCGCGGCGCCTCCCTGGACCGACTCACCAAGGATATGGCCGAGGCCCTGGCCTCCAACGCCACCGTCTTCGTCACCGGCGACTTCAATGAGCCCTCCCACCTCGACTGGACCGAGGCGACCGTGAAGGCCGGACATTGCCCGCTGAGGGTCCCCTGGCCCACCACGAGCCGGGTCACCAATCTGGGCCTCATCGACGGCTACCGAGCCGCCTGGCCGGATCCGGTCGCCCGCCGCGGACTCACCTGGACACCACTCACTCGCGAGGACGACCCCCAGGACCGGCATGATCGCATCGACTTCGTGTTCATGCGTGGTGCCACCGTCCGAGCCGGAGGCGCGCACGTCCTCGGCGAGGACGCGGCCAAAGCCGACGTCGTCATTACGCCCTACCCTTCCGATCACCGCGCCGTCGTCGTGGAGGCTTGGCTCCCCAAGCCCGGGGCCCAAACTCCACGCTGACGACTCCGTGCACCGCTCCGTGGGAGCGTTGAGGAGATGGCCAACAACCTCCCTCGCCCAGCGGCGAGGGCCCACCCCCCGCCGCTCCACCGGAGCCTGGCTACCCGCCATTCAGGCCATCCGGATTCGCCTCCGACTGCCTGGTGACCTCACCCGCGTCTGGCCAGCTCTGCGAAACGCCTCGCGAGCCAACCGTCGCGCCCGCGCCCGCCCCTCCTGCAACCATAACCTGGACTCCGCCGTCATCGCGCCCCCGCGAGACGCGGCTCCACCCGTCTCCTCGATTCACCCACACGCCCTCCCCCGGTGACGGGATCCAACTCACTGCCCAGGTGGTCTCGTGGACCCACCGCTTCCGACCGCAGTGGAGTAGGGTAACACCCCATGGCATGGCAGGGCTTTCCCACCGACGGTGGGACTCGATGGGGTGGAGCAAGTTCTCTGCGCGTCGGACTCGAGGGACGCCAGAGTCAGTTGCCGTAAACGGTGGCCCCGCTCTCCTCACCACCTCGGGTCGGAACCTCTAGGAAAAACCAAGGTAAGAAATGAATATCCATCACCAAACCTCAGGCCAAGTCCGTGGCGCAACCTCGCTGCCCCTGATCCTGTGCCTGACCACACTGCCGGTTCTTTACGCTCTGACGGGCTGCTGCACGACTAGCAAGTCCACGAGTCACACTCGTCTCGACACGCCAAACTCGCAGACGGCCATCACCATCACCGGTGAACCCAGCCTGCTCGGGCCTCCCGGGCCGGACGGACCGGCGGGGCCCACGGGCGCCGCAGGTCTCGCCGGCGCCACCGGGGCGCCCGGGGCGGGTATTGCCGGTCCCGCCGGCGCCACCGGCCCCGCCGGTCCAATCGGGGCGCAAGGCGCTCCCGGCGCCACGGGAGCCCAGGGTGCCGGACTGGCCGGACCCGTCGGTGAACCAGGCCCTGCGGGTCCCGCCGGTCTCGCCGGTCCCCTCGGCGCACCCGGTGTCGCGGGTGAAGTCGTGGTGGGACCGCCCGGTGCGGTAGGTCCCGCCGGACCCGCGGGTGCCCGTGGCATTACGGGCGTGGCGGGCGCCCAAGGTGAGAGCACCGTCGGCCCCGCTGGCGCTCTTGGCCCAGCCGGACCCTCCGGCGCGATCGGCCTGGCCGGGGTGACCGGAAAACAGGGAGACAGCACGGTCGGACCTCAAGGTCCGGTCGGACCCGTCGGGCCCCGTGGCCCCCAGGGAACCATCGGTGATGCTGGTGCCAAGGGCCCCGCCCTGGTCGGTCCCGCCGGCCCCTCGGGCCGCGCCGGCTCGGCCGGAGAACAGGGACTTCCCGGTTCAACGGGAGCCCGCGGTGCGACCACGGCCGGTGCCGTAGGTGTGACGGGCAGTCCGGGTGCGGCTGGCGCGCAGGGCGCCGTTGGCCTGGCCGGAACCCAAGGGGTCACCCGCGAAGGCCTTGCCGGCGCTCCCGGGCAGATCGGACAAACGGGACCTCAGGGACCCGCTGGAGCGACTGGCGCGCAGGGACCCGTGGGCGAAGTCAAACGCTGGACATTGTACCGGGATTTCCGGTTCGAGAACAATCGCGCTGAGCTCTCCACCGCGGACAAAACCAAGGTGCTGGGCGTGGCTCGCTACATCAGGGAAAACCCGTCACTGAGAATCGCCATCGACTGCTCCAAGGACACTCCGCAAAACAAGGAGTTGTCCGCCCGACGCTGCCAGAACATCCGGGACGCGCTGACTGCGGCCGGGGTCGACTCTGACAGCATTCAAATCGGGGAATACGGCGACAAGAAGACCATGGAGAACAGCCGGGTCTCGTTGCTCGTCAGTTCCGCCAACTAGGCATCGCGCCACTCAGGGCCTACCAAGCCGAGGCCCAAACTTCAGGCGACTGGGATCCTACCAGCTCGCCTGAAGCAGGAGTGGGATCGAGCGGGGAGGTTGGATTCACAGGGACCTCGACGGCGGCGAGACCGGAGCCTCCCCGTCCGACGACCGCAGTACTCCTCCTCGCCGCAGGATCCGACTGCCTCCTTGATACTTTCCATGCCGCAGCGGCGCTCACGTACGCGGGCGGCGCAGCACCATCCCCCTCCGCTCCGGTGCGCGAACGAAGGCACCACGCGCCAGACGCCGCGCATGCGCGCGCACATCCTCGGGCCAGGATCTCGTCTCCTGCTCGAATCGATCCCGTCGCCCGGCAAACAGGGCCCGGGTTGCTTCCTCAAACCCGCGCTCATTCCCCGCCACGGCGGACATGAACCGATACGCCGATTCCTGAACGCGCCGTAGGCGTGCCTCCGGGTCCGGCCGCTTCATCGCCACTTCCACCAGCCGGCGAAGCACGACCGACGCCCCCCCGGTCTGCTCGAACAGCCACGCCCAATGCCGCGGCAGGAGCGTCACTTCCCGGGCCACCACACCCAATCGCGGGCGCCCCGGCCCCCTCGTCTCCTCGCCCCCCCCCGCCCCCTCACGCGTTCCTCCCCCCAACACCCGACTCCGTGCCGCACCCTCCCGCAGATCCAACTCCACCGGCTCGCTGGTCAGCGCATCAAAAGCCAGCACCGTCCCCTTGTCCCCCAACGCCTGCAGCGCACGAACGCGCGCCTCCACCCGGGCGACCTCGCCCCGCGCGATACATCGCCCACCTGCAAACACCACACACCGCCGGGGCTTCACTCCGGTTCCACGCGTCGTTGCCATGGCACAATATCATCCGGGTTAAATAGGAAAGGCCAGGAGTATTTTATCCGGGTATTAAAGCTCCTCTCAAACTCCTTCCCCCGATCGCTCCCACCCCCGGCAGCCGCCCGTTCGCGCACTCGATCCCCACATCCAAGCCAGCGAATGCTTGCACCGCCAGACGGCGCCCGATGGAGTGGGCCCCCGTCATGAGCTCCGTCGCCGTCCCCAGCTCGCGCCCCTCCTCCCCCCACCCGCGCGCTCCGAGATCCGCCGCGCGGCTCCTGCGGGCTGGACTCACCCTGACCAGCCTGGCCCTCGCGTCGATCCTCCCGGTCGGCTGTCACTCCCCCTCTCCGGACGCTTCGTCCGTTCG
>JADLFD010000461.1 GCA_020845805.1 Verrucomicrobiales bacterium
CGCGCGAATCGGGCCGTGGGCACCCTCGAATCCCCCCTCCCGCCCGCGGGTGGCGCCATCTTCGTGAAGGACGGACAACTGACCGTCCAGGGGTCGATGCTCAGCTCCAACCTTTGCGATGGGGGCACCGCGCCCGACCCGAAGGTGGACGCCACCGGCGGCGCCATCGCGGTTCAGAATACGCGCACCCAGATTCGCGACAGTCGCTTCCTGAGCAACGAAGCCCTCGGCGGCGTGGTCGCCATCCCGTTTGCCTATGGGCGTGGCCGCGCCTCCGGCGGCGCGTTCGCCGCCACGAATGGCTATCTATCCATCCTGCGCTGCGAATTCATCCAGAACCGCGCCACGCTCCCCCAACTCAGTTTCCTCGATCCCCTTGGACCAGGGGATGCCCAAGGAGGAGCCATCGCCCATTTTGGCCAGGTCCCGTTGCTGCTCGAAGACTGCCTGCTGCATGGCAACCAGATCGTGGGTTCCAGCGGTGGACGCAACGGGGGCTCAGGCAGTGTACGGGGCGGTGCCCTCTACGTGCAGGCGGGCAGCCTCCACGGTCGGCGCCTGACCCTCACGTCCAATCGTGCGGAAGGAGGGGGCGGCAGCCTCGCGCGCGGCGGTCAAGCCCTGGGAGGCGCCCTGTTCGCCGGCGGGAAAGTTCTGCTCGAAGCGACCGACTTCGCCGAAAACGAGGCGGTCGCGGGCGCCGGCTGCAGCTGCGGGCTGCAGGGAATCCCCGCCAACGGTGACGGCTTCGGCGGCGGGGCGTACTTCAGCGCCACCGCCAACCTCGTCCAGTGCTCCTTCCAGCATAACCGCGCCCTTGGACCGAACTCCAGCCACCCCAACGTGGTGCCCCTCCCCGGTCGTTCCCAAGGGGGAGCCGTCTACGCCACGGCGGCGATGGTCATCGTCAACACCACCTTCCTGGCCAACCTGGCCCTCCCCCAGCGCAGCGTCGGCGGAAGTGTGGATCTCGAGGGCACGGCCGGCGGAGCCGCCCTCTACTCCCTGGGGCTCGACACCCGGCTCGGCGCCGTGACGGTGGCTTCCAACCTTGCCCCTTCCGCGATCGCGACCTCGACGGGCGCCATCTGCTTCGCTACGCCCGCCGCAACCCCTCGGGTGTTGGCCTCGATCCTCACGGGAGGCGTGCCCAACAGCATCTCCGGCACGTTCCTCGATCTCGGATGGAACCTCAGCGACGAGGCGCAGCCAGGATTCACCGACTCCTCAAGCCGTGCTTCACTCGCGGCCGGCCTGGGCGTGCCGACCAGAGTCCGGCGTGCGGGCGTCGTGCTCCCTCTGCTCCCCGGCAGCCCCGCCCTCGACGCCATCCCTGGCCTGGGCGCTTCCGACCTCGACCAACGCGGATACCCGCGCCCCACGGGTCCGCGAGCCGACATCGGCGCCTACGAAACCGTGCCGATACCACCGCTCTCGGTGAGCGCCCCAGGCGTCGTCGCAGGCCGGTTTGTGCTCTCGCCTGACGTCCGTTACTCCGTCGAGCATTCGGCCGACCTACAGCTGTGGAGTCCGCTTACCGTCACCACTTCCGATCTGGACGGGGTCGTGACCTTCGTCGCGGATTCCGAACCCTGGACGACGCAGCATTACTTCAGAGTGGTTCCCGCACCGCCGGGGCTGTCACCCTCGAACGTTCCCTAACGTCCCACGGCCTCGTCCTCCATCCATGCCCTCGAAACCTCTGACTCTCGACGCCTATCTTGAAAGCGTCCCTGATCCGAAACGTGCCGCGCTGGAAGCGCTACGCCGGGCCATCCACGCCGCCGTCCCCGATGCCGAAGAAGGCTTCAGTTACGGGCTGCCGGCCTTCCGCATCCATGGCAAACCGCTGGCGGCCTTTGCCGCCACCGCCGGTCATTGCAGTTTCTACCCCATGAGCGGCCAGGTGATCGCGGGCTTCGAGGCGGAACTGAAAAGTTTCGAAACCAGCAAGGGCACCATCCATTTCCAACCCGAACACCCCATCCCCGTCCGCCTCCTGCGACGATTGCTTGCCGCTCGCCTCGCCGAAATCACCGGCGCCAAGCCCGGGGCCCATCGGAAGCCCGAGGCCGCGACCCCAAAACCCGCGACGGTGCGACGCCCTCGCCCGAAGTCATCCCCCTCCGCACCTGTTTCGAAGCGGAGCAAACGCGCCTCATGACCACGCTCCTTTGGCGGTGGGCCACTCTCCTGCCGCTGGCCGCACTGGGCCTTGGGGCTTGGGCGCGCGCGGAAACGCCCCGGCACCGGGTCTACCAATCCCGTGATCAGGGAACCACCTGGCAGGAGGCCAGTGCAGGATTGCCCCGGGCCACGAGGGTCCATGCCTTTGCCGCGATCGAGGGGATCCAGATCGCCGCCACCGATGCCGGACTCTTCCGATCCACAAACGCCGCCCGGTCCTGGGGCCCCACCGCCAGTGCCTCAGGCGCGCCCCGGCCAGTCCAATCCCTCGCCGTCAGCGGCTCGATCCTCGTCGCCGGCACCTTGCATCACGGTCTTGTCCGATCCCTGGACCACGGGGTCACCTGGAGTCAGGTCGTTCCCTTTTCCCTGGCTAACATCCGCTGCTTGCACGCGACCCAGAGGCTCGTGATGGCGGGCACCGATGCCCACGGAGTCCTGGTTTCCCAGGACGGAGGCACCACCTGGCAAGCTCGTCGTGCCGGCCTGCCCGAAGCGTCCCAAGTCTTCGATCTCACTGAGTTCAGCGGGACATGGTACGCAGCGCTGTACAGCCAGGGCCTTTACCAGTGGGATGACCAGGCGGAACGCTGGCGCCGTTTGGGTCTGGAGATCCCGCTCGCGCTGGCCGCCACGTCCAAGGCGCTGATCGGTGGCTTGAACCCGGGGGGCATCCTCGCGAGCACCAATGGCGGCCGCGACTGGACCCCGGGCACTTCGGCGCTTGTCCCAGACCTGTTCGCCTTCGACCCCGCCCAGCCGTCCCCCTTGCCGCCCTTCGCTCCGGTTTGGACACTGAAAGCGTCGACCCAGCAGGCCTGGGCCGGAGCGGCCGACGGTCTGTTCCACTCGGAAAATCACGGTCGCACCTGGCAACGCGCCCAGACTGGATTGCCTCCCGCGCGCCCCGCGGTCGCTTTCCTGGTCACCCCGGAACTGCTCCTCGCCAGCGTCCATGTCCTTGACGCGGCCCCCAGTCAGGGCGACGCGCCTCGTTGACCGCGTTCCCCTCTGACGGAGGTGGCCGAGGCGCTCGCCAAGTTAGGGTGCGATCGAGGACGTTGCTCCTGGATCGGTTTTGGATCTTGCTCCTCCCCGGGTGGGAAAGGTTCACTCGGGCATCCCATCAGGCCTTCCAGCCCCGGAGGCACCATGGCTCTCGGCCGTCTGCACCAGGAAGCACTCCAGACTGTGCCAGACACAATGAGCCCAAACCGGAGCCGGCAGGAGCCCTGTTGCGTCACTTCACGTTCCCGCACAACGCAACCCTAGCCGCACGAGTTATGAGTCAAGAATCCCACGCGGAAGAACGCCTTGCCTCCACCCGCGATCACGACCGCGAACAACTCGAAGTGCTCGCGTGCTCGGGCCACTTTCCACCCAACGACCCGGTCCACGTGCTCGCCCGCGAATGCGCGCGCCTGCGTCGTGAACTCGAGGAACTCCGGAGGCAGGCCGTCGCCGGCTAGTCCAGGGCTGAGCGTCAAGGGTTCGAGCGTCCCACCCCTTGTCCGTAGTCGCCGTCGTCAGACGGCGTTCACTCGCTCGACCGCTCCCGCTCGCCCCGTTCGCCAACACCAGTCAGCGCGGACTCACGTCCGCGGCTACTTCCGCGTTCCGTAGCCGCCGTCGTATAGACGGCGCTCGCTCGCTCAACCGCTCCCGCTCACCCCGTTCGCCAACGCCAGTCAGCGCGGACTCCACGTCCGCGGCTACTTCCGCGTTCCGTAGTCGCCGTCGTCAGACGGCGCTCACTCGCCCCCGGGTACGGAACCGGTTCGCCTCCATCCCACACACCGCTTGACACAACTGTCCTACTGTCGTATGACAGTGACCAGACACCCATGCGTATCCAGGTCCAGTTCGATCTCGGGCAACCGGTCTACGCGCAGATCATGGACCAGGTGAAGTCAGCCGCCGCCTCCGGGGCGCTGCAATCCGGCGAAGCCCTTCCGGGCATCCGCCCCCTGGCCGAGCAACTCCGCGTCAACCGCAACACCGTCGCCAAAGCCTACCTCGAACTCGAACGCGAGGGCGTGGTCGAGACGCGACCCGGCAAAGGCTGTTTCCTGCGCAACGGCCAGACGCGCCTGCACAAGGCCGCGCGCAGCGAAGTCCTGCAACCTCTCGTCGACGCCGTGGTGGTGCAGGCGCACCACCTCCAGGTCCGCGATGAGGATGTCCTGCAGATGTTCCGTGATCGTTTGACCCACTTCCGTTCCGCCCGACTCGGCAACCAAGGCTGATCCATGAGTACCCCCTCCCCCGTTATTGAAATCCGTGGACTCTCCCGTCGCTTTGGCAAGACGGATGCCGTCCATGGTCTTGATCTGACCGTCCCCGCCGGGTCCTGCTATGGATTCTTCGGCCGCAACGGTGCGGGCAAGACGACCACCATCAAGTGCCTCCTCAATCTGCTGCGTCCGGACTCCGGATCCGTGCGTGTCTTCGGTCTGGATCCGGCCGCGGACGAACTCAAGGTGAAGCAGCGCCTGGCGTATGTCCCGGACCAGGTGGCGTTCTATCCGTGGATGACGGCGCGCGAAGCGTTGGACTATGCGGCCTCATTCCGTACGCGCTGGAACAAGGACGCGGAAGCCAGCCTGCTCGAGCGGTTCCGGCTCAGCCCGGACAAACCCGTGAACGGACTCTCCAAGGGACAGCGCACGCAACTGGCTCTGATCTCCGCCATCTGCGCCGAACCCGAACTCCTGGTGCTGGACGAGCCCACCTCCGGCCTGGATCCCATCGTGCGCCGTGAGTTCATCGAGGCCGTGATCGGCGCTTACCAGGACGCCGACCCTGGGCGGCGCACCGTGTTTGTCTCGACGCATCTGATCACCGAATTCGAAGGGCTCATCGACCGGTTCACCATCATCGAGAACGGTCGCGCCACCGTGACCCTCGAAGCGGATGAGGCGCGGCAGAAGTACCGCAAGATCCGCGCGCGCTTCGCCTCCGAGGCTCCTCAGCTTGACCTGCCGGGCGTCCTGCGTGCCTCACGTCAGGGCCGGGAGTTGGAATTGATCACCAACGGGGCGTTCGAGCAGGTCATCACTCAACTACGACAGCACCAACCGGAAGACATCTCCAGTCAGTCGCTTTCGCTGGAGGAGATCTTCGTGGTGTCCAGCCAGTGAGCACGCCATGAATGCCAGCCTTGCCCTCAGCCGACCCGCGCGTGCGCCGCGATGGCTCCCGCCCTTGCTGCTGCCCGTCCTGCCCGCGCTGGCCTTGATGCTCCATCCGAACGCAGCCCCCGGGGCATCCTCCTGGCTGGCCCTGGCGGCCTTGGCGGGGGTGAGCCTGGTGCTGGCGCTGGGGCTCCCCTCGATGCTGGATCGTCTGCCACGCCTCGCACGCAAGGAAGTGGAGCAACTGCGCAACACCTGGCTGATTTCGGTGGTGGTCGTGCAACTCCCCGTGCTCCTGCCCCACCCGGGAGGCGACGCGGCGGAGGTCAGCGCCATGTTCTATCTCGGCACCTGCCTCCTGCTCGCGGTGATTCCCTTCGGTGCCGAGTTCCAACACCGCACGCTACACGCACTCCTGGCGCAACCGGTGGATCGCCGCGCGATCTGGCGCACCAAAGCCGGCCTCTTGGCGTTGGCGCTGGGCATGCACGGACTCCTGGCTACGCTGTTGGGTGCGGCCGCCTACTGGGTTCCGGAAGTGACCACGCGCGCGGGGCAACCCCTGTATTCCCCCCCGCCCTCGACTTCCAGCCTCCTCTTCATGCTGGGCGTGTTCGGCGTGGCCACCTTGGCCGCATGGGGCTCGGGAATGCTCTGGTCGCTGGTGGGGCGCGGGATCATGCCTGGCCTCGTCTTCGCCCTCGCGCTGCCGGTGACGGTCGGCGTCGGCGGCGGACTCGCCCTCAGCCAGGTACGAGATCTGATCAGCCAGTCGGGTGGCAATGCTGACGCTTTCATGGATCAGGCCATGCGAGTGCTGGCCTGGGGCATTCTCCCGGCGTACGGCCTGGCGTGCGTTCTCCTGGCGCAACGGCGTTGGGCACGTCTCGAAGCTACCGATACCGGGGATGAGGGCGGCCATGCCCTGTTTGTTCGCACACGATCCTCGAGGGGCGCCGTGCCAGGCACTTCGATTCGGAGTCCGGGATCCCAACTGTGGCGCAAGGAAATCCGGTTGCAGACGGTGACGTTGGTGTTGCTCGGGTTGGCCCTGATCCTGGGCCTCGTCCTCCGGTATGCCCCGATCGCACCGATGTACCGCGACGCCTTTCTGGGCGGTCAGATCTTGTTGAC
>JADLFD010000462.1 GCA_020845805.1 Verrucomicrobiales bacterium
GGAGCACATCACCGGTATTCACCCAACTCCGGCGTTCCGAGTCGCGCATCGGCCGCTGCCCCATTCGCCCGTCCTCATGGGCGGCCTCGACCTGCACCGTCGATTCGGGATTGCCAGCGGCGGGCACGACCTGCTCGGCGCCACGCTGGCGGGGCGATTGCCACTCGGAGCCATCGCCACTCCCTCCCTCGAGTCGCAGTAGCGTCTCCCCCGCCTGCCAAGGAGGAGCGGCACGGTCCCTTCGGGCCAGGACAAACCCGATTGCCCATGGGACGTCCAGAACTCCCTCACACGGGAGGAAACCAGGTCAAAATACCTGGAGGCCGCTGCGTTTCGCATAGGTTTCTCGGTCTTCAGTTCCGCGAGCGCAGGATTCACATCCGCGGCACCTCTCCGGCCGACTGCAGCGGCAACTGCTACGACAACGCCTCCCACGAAAGCCTCTGGAGCACGCTCAAACTCGAACTCGTATACCGGCGAGACTTCACCACCCACCACCCGGCTCGCCCGTAGATCTTCGACCACCTCAGGGAGTTCTATTGTCGCCACCGCATCCACACCGCCCTCGGCGGCTCTTCCCCCTCCGAATTCGAACTCCAAACCAACAAACCAATTCCGCCCTTCTCAGAGATGACATGAGTAGTTGGCGGGTGTAGCGCTTCGGTGCTCGCCCGCCAACTACTCATGTCATCTCTTACTGTCCGTTTCTTCGAATCACGCCCACTCACCGGGTGCTTCACCTGCTCGCTGCGGCCCATCCCTCCTCGCCCACCTGAATTCCACCCGCTGAGCGGCATGCCGAGTTGATCCTGTTCGAAGCGGATTCATCTCCGTGGATAGCGCCTGCCAAAAGGCTGACCCGCGCTCTGAGTCCGCCGGGAAAGGTGCGGCCCAGGCCCACCCCCTGAGCGCCGGCAGTGCGGTCTGCCCGCTGCACACCGGATCCGGGACTGCGCCGCACGCGGCTTGCGCAGGTGTTTGGTTGACAATGGTAATCCATCCGTGGTCCCATTGGATTACACCCGCAAGCCTCAAGGTATGATCTCGACCCCGGCTTCCTTGTCTTCGGCGTCAACTTCGGCCTCCGACCTTCGGCCCCGACCGGCCCTCCAACGGTGGCGGGGCCTTCTCCGTGCGCCCTGGGCCGCGGTCCTGGCCGCGTTGTTCGGGTACAGCGTCGCCCGATGGGCGGACCCCAGCCTGGGAGGGACCCCCAAGGCCAGCGCTGTGAATCCCTACGAGGCCTTGCCCACGCACTCCTTCTCCGAGGTCGCCACCGTGAAGTTGGCGTTGGAGAACCTGCTCCAGGACCATATCCGCGCCCTGCACACCCGGGGATCCCCGACCACTCCAGCCGACCGGTACGAACCGTTGCGCACGGATCCTCAGGCCACCTACCGCTTGGAGCAACTCATCCGAGAGTTCGCGGGGACGGATCAGGCACTGGTCATGACGGGGATGTTACTCAGCACTCTCAAACGCCAGGAAGACTGGCAGCGCTGGCTCGATGTCTATCTTGCGACCGCTTACGAACGGCCCACCTCGCTCCTGGCCACCAGCTTTCTGAACCGCGCCCGGCTCATCGCCCGTGACGTTGGGCGGGAGGAGGAGATCGATCGCCTCGAACGGCACTTGGCGGAAATACCAGCCGGTCTGTCCACCTTTCCGCTCTGTCATCCGGGCCGTGCGGAGCGGATTCCGACACCATGAGAACCCGGCGATTCTGGATTCTGATCCTGGTCGTCACGACCGGAGTAGCCACCTTTGCGCACTACTATCGCGTGGGGGTCGTGGTGGGGAACAGCATGCAGCCGACCTATGAATCCGGCGACCTCGTGCTGGTGGAGCGACTAGCCTACCGAATACTTCCCCCGGCCGAGTCGGATGTCGTGTTGGCTCGCGTCGGGGGGCAGCACGTCCTGAAGCGGATCGTCGGCCTTCCGGGGCAGGCTGTGGAAGTGCGCTCGGGAGTTGTCCACGTGGATGGTGCGGTGCCCTCGTGTTCCTATCCGGTGCTGCAGGGGGACATCGACATCGACACTGGCGTCCTCGCTACGGACCGCTATGCGATCCTGGGCGACAATCGCGCCGAAACCCAGCTACGAACCCTTCACTCGGTCGTTTCCCGCGCCGACCTCGTGGGGAAAGTGGTGATGCATCTCCGACTGCGACGACGGTCCCAGAATCAGGCTCCGGCGGATTCCGCTTCCGCACCATGACCGGGTCTCGCGGACTGATCGCGAAGGAATCCAAACAAAAACCCTCCCAAACCGGGAACCCGGCGTGGGAGGGATCTCGTTCAAACAAACCTGCTTACTTCTTGCCGGACTTCGCCTTGTCAGCGTGGAACTTCGCCCAGCGCGCCTTGGCGGCGGCCGCGATGCGCGCGCGACCTTCCGCGCTCATCTTACGACGCTTGCCGACACCGGAACCGGGCGGACGCCCACGACGCTTGGGAGCCGCGGCGGCTGCCGTGGAACCCTTGCTGGAAAACAAGCCGGCAAGTTCGGCCTGCAGTGCTTCGATCTCTTTCAGGATTTCTCCTGCTCTTTTGATAGACTCAAACGCTACGATCATATTTTTTCCCCCTCTGGGTGGAGTAGA
>JADLFD010000463.1 GCA_020845805.1 Verrucomicrobiales bacterium
CCCACGAACACGTGGCGCATCTCGGGAGTGGACTACGAGTTCCCGCCCGGATTCGTCATGCCTCCGGGCGGCACGCTGCTGGTGGTGGGTGGGGACCCGGTGGATTTCCGGATACGTTGGCAGTCGCTCGGTCACATTCCCGTGCTGGGTCCGTGGTCCGGAGAACTTCAGCGCGATGGCGAGCGGTTGGAGTTGCTGCGCCCGGATGCTCCGGACCTGCTCCCCGACGGTTCGGAGTGGGTGCCTCAGCTGGTGGTCGATGCCGTGCGGTTCGACGCGGACCCGCCCTGGCCGCCTCTTCGTGAACGGGCTTACGGCGTGTCCCTGGAACGTAAGTCGGTCGCGGCTTTTGGGGATGACCCGGCCAGCTGGCGACTCAACGAGGACGGTGCGACTCCCGGGACGTTCGCCACCGGGAATCGTGCTCCGACTGTGTCGATACTCGCTGTCGATCCGCTCGAGGTGACGGCGTTTCCCGTCAGCGTGGAGCTCACGGGAGCCGCTTCCGACGACGATGTTCCCAGCGATCCAGGTCGTCTCATCCTGCGCTGGACTTCGATATCCGGGCCTGGCGTGCCGGTCTTCACCACCACCAACGCCGCCCCAACACGGGTCACCCTCCCGGGTCCCGGTCTGTACCGGCTGCGCCTGACAGCGTTTGATGGGGAATTGTCCGGAACCGCCGAGGTGCTCGTCGAAGTGAATCGGCCGCCGGTGGAGTCGATGCTCATCCCGTCCGGAGCCACCTGGCGGTACTGGGATCAGGGCCCGGTGGCGACGACTTGGACGCAGCCCACGTTTGATGATCGCGCCTGGCCCAACGGTCCGGCGCAGCTGGGGTACGGCGATGGCGATGAGCGCACCGTGATCCGCGACACGTTCAATGGCGGCCGGCTGCTCACCGCATATTTCCGCCAGTCGATCCAGATCTCCCAGCCGGCCGGGGTTCGTTCACTCACGCTGCGGGTGGTGCGCGATGACGGCGCGTTGGTCTGGATCAACGGCCGCGAGGTCATGCGATCGAACGTGCCCGAAGGCTTGTTGACGTATGAGTCCACCGCACCAGACACCGTGAGCGGCGCGGATGAGTCGGGGTTCTATGAGGTCGCGGTGGATCCGGCGGTGTTGCGCGCCGGCACCAATGTGGTGGCGGTCGAGGTGCATCAGCAGAACGCCGGCAGCAGCGACATCAGTTTCGACCTGGAGCTTCGCGCCACCACGGAGTCCGGTAATCGTGCCCCCCAGGTGGAAGCCGGACCGGACCAGACGGTGGTGGTCCCCTCGGTTTCCACGCTCTCGGCGACCTGGGCCGACGACGGCCTGCCCGCGGTGGCCGCCATCCGCTGGCGACAAGTGGAGGGCCCAGCCACAGCGATCTGGTCGGCCACCAATCAAGCGGCGGTCCAGGTCGAGCTCCGCTCGGCAGGGGTGTACGGCTTCGAGGTCGCCGTCGACGATGGCGAATGGGTCGTCCGCGACACGGTGAAGGTGGTGGCCGGGGATGGCGGGGGATCGCCCTACGAGCTCTGGCGCGCGGCGCATTTCTCCGCCGGCGAGCTCGCCGATCCCCGGATCAGCGGCGAGGGCGCCGACCCGGACGGGGATGGGCAGTCCAATCGTGCTGAGTTCGACAGCGGCACCCGACCTCGGGATGCGGCGAGTGTGCTGCGGCTGCGGGTATCCACGACGGAATCCGGGGGTGCGAGACTCGTGATTTCGATCGTCCCGTCACGCTCGTACGAAGTTCAGGTGCGGCCGGAATTGGGACGTGGTGATTGGACCAGGCTGCATCGGATTGAGCCTGTGGGCTCGGAGGGGGAAGTCACGGTTTCCGATCCCGGGCCCATTCCGTCCGGGCAGGCTCGGTACTATCAGGTTATCACGCCCGCCCCTGGTCCGTGACGGTCTCAAACTGCCGCCGCGATCTGGCCCAGTCGCATGACCGCCTGCTCCAGGCGCGGTGTCCAAGGGTGGGCGACGCTGAGGCGGACGAAGTTCCGGTATCGTTGCTTGGCTGAGAACAACGGCCCGGGAGCGATGCTGATGCCCTCCGCCAACGCACGCCGATACAGCTCCAGGGAATCAGTTCTCGCTGGGAGCTCCACCCAAAGACACATGCCTCCCGACGGACGCGTCAGACGCGTGCCCTCGGGAAAGTGGCGTCCGATGGCTTCGGACATCTCCTGCATTTGGCGCGCATAGGCGCGTCGCACGCGTCGCAGGTGGTGGTCGTACCCCCCATTCTGGAGGAAATCCGCGACCGCCATCTGGGGCAGGGTGGGGGAGGCTCCGGTCGTGACGTACTTCAAGTGTTCCACTCGCGCGCGAAATCGTCCGGGCGCGAGCCATCCCACACGATAGCCAGGGGAGAGAGTCTTGGTGAACGAATCGCAGAGCACGACCCAACCTTCGGTGTCGAAAGATTTGGCCGTCTTCGGACGCTTCCCGTCGAAGGCCAGGTTGCCGTAGATGTCGTCCTCGATCAGAGGAATCCCGCGCTCCGAAAGCAGTTGCACCAGGGCCTCCTTCTTCGCGTCCGGCATGCAGCTCCCGAGCGGGTTGCTGAAATTGGGCGTGAACAGGCAGGCTTTGATGGCGCAGGGGCGAAGCCGTTTACGGAGTTCGTCGAGACAGATGCCCTCGCGCGGGAAGGTGGGCATCTCACAGGCCCTCATGCCAAGCGATTCGATCATCTGGAGAATGCCGAAGTAGCAGGGCGACTCGATCGCGATGGTGTCGCCCGGTGAGGCCACCGCGCGCAGGGCCAGGCTCAGAGCCTCCGTCGCCCCCACTGTGATCACGATGTCGTCCGGAGTCAGGGAGCACCCCGCCTCGAGTGCGCGTCGCGCCACCTGCTGGCGGAGGCGAAGGTGGCCGGGAGGCGGTTCGTACAGGTTGGCTCCCACCGGATCCCGCCGCGCCGCCGCCGCCAGCGTGCGGTTCAACTGCCTCACCGGATAGAACTCCAGATTGGGCAGCGTCGCCCCCAACTTCACCAGGTCGGAACGGCGTCCGGACCGGATCACTTCCATGGCCAGCTCGCTGACACTGACGCGAACGGGTCGGGCGGAGGGCGCGGACTTGTCGGGCTCACGCGGCGGTGCCCAGCGCCGCGCGCTGACGTAGTATCCGGACTGGGGGCGCGCTTCGAGGAATCCGCGATTCTCCAGGCAACGATACGCCTGGATCACCGTGGCCACGCTCACGCCCTGTTGCTCGCTGCAGCGACGGACCGACGGGAGACGTTCCCCCGGGCGCAGGGTGCCGTGTTCGATCAGCTCGCGAAAGCAACGGGCCACGCGCTCGTAGCGCAGGTCGTCGTCACGTTCGGGGCCGGCAGCGCCGGGCGTGGAAGTGATCCCGATCATGGGGGCAGCCTACCGGGCAACGAATCGGTCCGACCGTCACAGTTGGTGAAGATCCTGACCAGCACAGTTTCCTGGAACTCCCCACTGTGCTGGTCGACTGTTTTAGGCACTGCATCTATTCGGCACAGTTGAATCCGCTAGCGTGGGTGGATGCGTGGCACATTTGGATCCGAGGGAGGCCGGGGCGACCGGCCGGGAACGGCGGGCACGGGATTGGAGTCCGGGGGCCGGCCGTGGGCCGCGGTCGACACCGGCCGCGACCGGGCGCCGGTGGGGGTGTGTCGACTCGTGTGGCCCGGAGCTGTCCAGACCTGCGTGCGTCGGGGAGACGATCTGGCGTCGCTTGTCGCGTGGGAACGGCGCGATGCGGCGCGGGAGTCCGTCGCCTGGGCGGTGCTGATGCTGACGGCGTTGCTTGAGCTTGGTCTGGTCCTTCGGATGCCGCTCTGAACCGGCCTTTCCGGCGCCGTGCGGCTTTGGGTCGCGCGGCGTTCCGGGCTGCTTTCCCGCTTTCCTCGTCGCGCCTTCGTTTCCTACCTTGGTCCTGCTTCACGGCGGATTCGGCAGAAGGGTTCCTCTCGGGGCTCGAAGGCCGGTGATCGTGAAGCGGAGACGAGGACTTTTGTGCCAAGCGATGTGTTGAAGAATTACGTCGGCGGGGTCTGGACCGAGATGGAGCGTTCCGGGCTGCTTCCCGTCGAGAACCCGAGCACGGGCGCGATTCTCGCGCAGGTTCCGTTGTCCACGACGGCGGCCGTGGACCGGGCCGTGGACGCCGCGGCCGCGGCCTTTCCGGCCTGGAGCCGCACTCCCGTAGCGCGACGGACGGAGTATTTGTTCGGATTGCTGGAGCGATTGCGCGCGCAAGAGGAGGCCCTGGCGCGCCTGATCACCGAGGAGAATGGGAAATCCCTTCCTGATGCACGGGCGGAATTGAAGCGGTTGATTGAGAACTGCGAGGTCGCGTTTGGCATGCCGGTGTTGCAGCAGGGCGACAAGCTCATCGGCGCGTCTGAGGGAATTGATGGCGAGGTGTTGCGCCTGCCGATCGGCGTCTGTGCCATGGCCGGGCCGTTCAATTTCCCGGGCATGGTGCCCTTTTGGTTTCTGCCCTATGCGCTGGCGGCGGGGAACACCTTCGTGCTGAAACCCTCCGAGCAGACACCGCTCACCATGCAGTGCATCGCCGGGATGATCCACGATACCGGACTCCCCCCGGGCGTGTTCAACCTGGTGCACGGCGATCGCACCGTGGTGGAGCGGTTGATGGATCATCCCCAGGTGCGGGGGTTCTCCCTGGTGGGGTCCAGTCGGACCTGCCGCATCGTGGCGGAGCGATGTGCGCGTGCGGGAAAGCGGTACCAGGCCATGGGCGGAGCCAAGAATCATCTCGTGGTGATGCCGGACGCACGCATCGACGAGGCCGTGCGCAACATGGTGTCCTCCTGCTTCGGTTGTGCCGGCCAACGGTGCATGGCTGCCTCGGCGATTGTCGCGGTCGGAGACGAGGTCTACCGCCAGGTCTGCGATCAACTCGTGGCGGCGGCACGCAAGGTGGTGATCCGCGATCCGCTCGATCCGGCGGTGGCTGCCGAACCCATGGTGCTGGGCCCGGTCATTTCCGCGAAGGCGAAGCAGTTCATCCTCGAAATGATCGAAACCGGCGTGCGTGAAGGCGCGGAACTGCTCGTCGACGGACGTCAGGCCGCGTTGCCGGCCCGTGGCCATTTCATCGGACCCACGATCTTCGGCCGGGTGCGCCCTGGCATGGCCATTCATCGAACCGAGATTTTCGGACCCGTGGTGGTGGTGCTGCAGGCCGCGTCGTTCGACGAGGCGGTCCGCATCCTTAACGACCACGAGTATGGCAACGGCGCCTCGATCTATACCCAGAGCGGCTACTGGGCTCGGCGCTTCAAGCTGGAGGCCGAGTGCGGGATGATCGGCGTGAACGTCGGCATCCCCGCGCCGGTCGCGCATCTGCCCTTCGGCGGCATGAAGGCGTCCCTGCTCTCCGACATCAAGGCGCAGGGCCGCGCCGTGATCCAGTTCTACACGGATTCGAAGATCATCACCGAACGCTTCTGGCCCGAGGCCTGAGATGAATTACACCTCTCAAAACCTGGTCGTGCGGCCGAGCCGATGGGCCTCCGACCCCAGCCTGCGGCTCCATATCGATCCGCCCAGCGCGGGATGGGACTTCATCTCGTTTCAGATTCGCGAACTGGCCGCGGGCGAATCGTGGTCCTTCGACACCAGGGAGAACGAGCTCGCGCTGGTCAATCTCAACGGACGCTACACCGTCGATTCGCCACGCGGACGCTGGAGCGGTATGGGCGGACGGAGCACCGTTTTCGAGGAGGCCGCGCATGCGCTTTACCTTCCGCGCCGCACCCCGTTCACCGTGACGGCCGAGGTGGCGGGAGAATTCGCGGTCACCTGGGTGCCCACCGACCGCGATCATGCTCCCTGGCTCATCCGCCCCGCCGACGTGCGTCGTTCCTTGCGCGGCGGGGACAACGCCCATCGCCAGATCAACGACCTCCTGCCGCCCGGATCCCCGGTGCATCGTCTGGTCCTGGTCGAGGTCTATACCCCCAGCGGCAACTGGAGCAGTTACCCGCCCCATAAACACGACCGGCACCAGGTCGCGCCCGACGGCCGGGTGATCGAGGCGGACCTGGAGGAAGTGTACTACTACCGCGTCGATCGTCCCGAGGGGTACGCGTATCAGCGCATTTATACCGACGAAACCTCGCCGATGCACCAGGCGGGCCGACCGCTGGACGCACTGGTCCTGGCCCGGGACCGCGACGCCGTGTTGGTGCCCGAGGGCTATCACCCCGTGGTTAGCGCCCCCGGGTACTGCACCTATTATCTCAACGTCCTCGCCGGCAGTGCCCAGAGCCTCGCCAACGTCGAGGACCCTCGCTACGCCTGGGTGAAGGGCACCTATCGAGGCACTGACCCGCGCCTGCCCGTCTACGGATCCCTTTCCCCCTCCTGACCTCCAACCTTGGAGGCGTCCGGACAGGGGTGGATTCGAAACCCTGGCCGTGCCGCCAACTACGCCCCCAGTCTTCCATGCCCGACCCCGCTCCCGCCTACGACACGCTCCACATGGGGCGGTCCTCGATTGATCTCTACAGCAACGACGTCGGCGCGCCGTTCACCAAGATCAAGAGCTTCGCCGCGTACGTGGGCGGATCGCCCACCAATATCAGTGTGGGCGGTCGGCGCCTGGGCTTGAAGACCGTGCTGCTCACCGCCGTCGGCCAGGATCCGGTCGGCGACTTCATCCTCGGCTTCCTGAAGGACGAAGGCGTGGTGACCGAGTTCATCCCGCGCAAGGAAGGACGCCGCAGCAGCGCGGTGGTGCTGGGTATTGAACCTCCTGATCGCTTCCCGCTGGTGTTTTATCGAGAGAACTGCGCCGACATCGGGCTCGACATCGAGGACGTCCTGGCGGCGCCGATCCGACAGGCCCGCGTGTTCCAATTCGCGGGAACGAATCTGAGCAAGGAACCCAGTCGCAGCGCGACGCTCTTCGCCGCCGAGCGCGCGCGTGAAGCCGGCCTGCAGGTGGTGCTCGACATCGATTTTCGACCGGACCAATGGCACGACCCGCGCGCCTTCGGCGTGGCCATCCGCTCCTGCCTGCGGCTCACGGACATCGTGCTGGGCACCGAGGATGAGATCAACGCGGCCATGCTTACCGACCCTGCCCGCGTGGAGAAAACGCGGTCCGTGTCGGACACCAAGGTTCACGGTGACGTGCAGGGCGGCATCGAATCGCTGCTCGCCCTGGGCCCGAAGGCCCTGGTCCAAAAGCGGGGTCAGCACGGGGCCCGCGTCCACGTGCGACGTGCGGACGGTTCCGCGGAGTCCATCGACGCCCCGGGATACCCGGTGGAGATCGCCAACATCCTGGGCGCGGGCGACGCCTTCGCCGCCGGATTCCTCTACGGTCACCTCCACGGGTGGGGTTGGCGTCGCGCTGCGCGCCTGGGCAATGCCTGCGGGGCCATCGTCGTGACCAAACACGGCTGCGCGAACTTCATGCCCACCCTGGACGAAGTCATGGCGTTCGTGGCGCCGCGAGGCGGCTTCGACTGAGGGCCCGTTCGTCGGCCTGCCGGGGATCGGGGTTCGAAGAAGAAGCCGTTCCCGACGCCGTCCTTGCACCCCGTGCCGACCGGCGCGCAGACTCGCCGCAGCCCCCATGAACATGCGCACTGAACGACTCACGATGGCCCAGGCGCTGGTGAAATTCCTCCTCCACCAGCAGGTCGAACGCGACGGTGTCACCCAGCCCTTCTTCGCCGGGTGCCTCGGGATCTTTGGCCATGGCAACGTGGGTGGCATCGGCCAGGCGCTGCAGCAGTTCCCCGCGCTGCGCTATTACCAAAGCCGAAACGAGCAGGCCATGGTGCATACCGCGGTGGCGTACGCCAAGATGCGCAACCGCCTGCAGACCCTGGCCTGCACCACCTCCATCGGACCAGGCGCCACCAACATGATCACCGGCGCCGCGGTGGCCACCATCAACCGCCTCCCGGTCCTCCTGCTGCCCGGAGATATCTTCGCGCGCCGCAACGTCGCCCCCGTCCTCCAGCAGTTGGAGTCGAGCCAGACCCAGGACATCTCGGTCAATGATTGCTTCAAGCCGGTCAGCCGTTATTGGGATCGACTCTATCGCCCCGACCAGCTGATCACCTCGCTGCCCGAGGCCATGCGTGTGCTGACCAGTCCCGCCGAGACCGGCGCCGTCACCCTGGCCCTGCCGCAGGATGCGCAAACCGAGGCTTACGACTTTCCCATCGAACTCTTCGAGGAACGCGTCTGGTCGGTTCCCCGCAATCGTCCCGACCAAAGTGCGCTGCACCGCGCGGTGCAGTGGATTCGGGCCGCCAAACGTCCGCTTATCGTGGCCGGCGGCGGGGTGATCTACAGCGGTGCCACGGAGATCCTGGCTCGTTTCGCGCAGTCCCTGGGCATTCCTGTGGGGGAAACCATGGCGGGCAAGGGAAGCCTCCGGTTCGATCACCCGCTCAATCTCGGCGGAATCGGGGTCACCGGCACCAAAGCCGCCCATCTCGCGTCCCGGGCCGCCGACCTGGTGATCGGCATCGGCACGCGCTACAGCGATTTCACCACCGAGAGCAAGACCGCCTTCCAGGCGCCCGGCGTCCGCTTCATCAACCTCAACGTCACCGAGTTCGACGCCGCCAAACATGGCGCGCTCGCACTGACCGGTGACGCCGCGGTCACCCTGGAGGAATTGCTGACCCACCTGGACGGCCACCAATCCCCCGCAGCCTATCGCGCCGAATGCGAAACCCTGCACCGCGATTGGGAGGCCGAAGTGGACCGTGTCTATGCCGTGCGCCACCAGCCCCTGCCGAGCCAGGGCGAGCTGATCGGAGTGATCAATGAGCTCAGCGGACCCGACGCCGTGATGATCAACGCGGCCGGCAGCATGCCCGGGGATCTGCACAAACTCTGGCGGACCACGCATCCCAAGAACTTCCACCTGGAGTACGGCTTCAGCTGCATGGGCTACGAAATCGCTGGCGGCCTGGGCATCAAGATGGCCGATCCCAAGCGCGAGGTGTACGTGCTGGTCGGCGATGGCAGCTACCTCATGCTCGGCAACGAGATCGTCACCGCCATCCAGGAGAACCTGAAGCTGATCATCGTGCTGATGGACAACAGTGGCTTCAATAGCATCGGCGGCCTGAGCCGGTCGCTCGGTCAGGAGGGCTTCGGCACCCGCTACGTCTATCCGAAGAACGGCAAGCTGCCGGGAGACGAGGCCGGCGCAGCCGTGGAGACCCTGCCGGTGGACCTGGCGATGAATGCCCGCGGGCTGGGTGCCCTGGTGCTGGAATGCGGGAATCACGCCGAGTTCCGCGCCGCGCTGCAGCGCGCCCAATCGGAGACTCGCACCACCGTGGTCTACGTGCGCAACGATCGCTATGCAGGTGTCGGCGGCTACGGAACCTGGTGGGACGTCCCCCCCGCCGAGGTGAGCGAAATGGAAGGCGTCCGCAAGGCGCGCCAGGCCTGGGAGGCCAAACGCGGCGAGGAAAAACATTTCCTCTAGGCCATGGAGGCGTCTCCGCGTTGCTCGCACGGTCTCCAACCTCGAAGCCGGCGCGGAGTCCCGACAGTCTGAATTCATTACATGAACGCGACGACAATGCGTGTCGGCAACGCTCCGTGCTCGTGGGGCACCCTGGAGTTCGAAGGCATGGCCGGCGAGAAACTCACCTGCCAGCGCATGCTCGATGAGCTGGCCGCCACCGGCTACACGGGCACGGAACTCGGCGACTGGGGCTTCATGCCCACCGAACCCTCCGCACTGAAGGCCGAACTCGCGCGCCGCGCTCTGACCCTCCTCGGCGCCTTCGTGCCCGTGGCCTTGCGCGATCGAAACGCGCACGGACCGGGCGAGGAGCGCGTCCTGAAAACCGCCCGGCTCCTGGCGGACACTCATCGCGCCATGGGCGCCGAGACCGCCCCGTTCCTGGTCCTTGCCGATGAAAACGGGACCGTCCCGCAGCGCACGCAAAATGCCGGACGCATCCGGCCCGAGCACGGGCTGAGTGCGGCCGCTTGGGAGGTCTTCGGCGCCGGTGCCAATCGCATCGCCGCCGCGGTGAAGAAGGAGACCGGCCTGCGCACCGTGTTCCATCACCACTGCGCTGGCTTCGTCGAAACCCCGGCGGAGATCGCGTCGTTTCTATCCTGCACCGACCCCTCGCTGGTCGGCCTCGTGTTCGATACCGGTCACTTGGTGTTCGGCGATCCGGGCCATGACCCGGACATTGTGCCGCGCACGCTCGACCGGCATGCCGACCGCATCTGGTACATGCACTTCAAGGATTGCGAACGCACTGTGGCGGCCCGTTCCGGAACGGAGGGATGGGACTATTTCGCGTCCGTGCGGAACGGCGTGTTTTGCGAACTGGGACGCGGGTGCGTGGATTTTCGCACGGTTTTGGAATGGCTGCGCCGCCGCGGCTATGGCGGATGGGTCCTGGTCGAGCAGGACGTCCTGCCAGGCATGGGCACCCCACGCGAGAGCGCGCAGCGAAATCGGGACTACCTCAGGACCCTGGGACTTTAAGACGCGAGTTTATGGCCATCGAAACACTGAAACTGGGATTGATCGGCGCTGGACGCATCGGGCGCCTTCACGCGGAACACGTTCAACGCCGCATGAAAGACGCGCAGATCGCGGTGATCACCGACGCTGTGCCGGCGGCGGCGGCGGCCTGCGCCAAGGACTTCGGCATTCCCGAGACGGCCCCCGACTTCCGCGCCATCCTCGCCCGGAAGGAGATCCACGGAGTCGTGGTCTGCTCCCCCACAGATACCCATACCCAGATCATCGAGGAGGCCGCCGCCGCCGGAAAACACGTCTTCTGCGAGAAACCCATCGATGCCGACCTGGCCCGCATCGATCGCGCCCTCGCCGCGGTGCGCCAGGCCGGCGTGATCCTCCAAGTGGGGTTCAACCGACGTTTCGACGCCAATTTCCAGCGCGTGCGCCGCGCCATCGTCTCCGGTGAAATCGGCACTCCCCACCAGATCCATGTCATCAGCCGCGATCCCGGCCCACCGCCGATCGAGTATGTCCGCCGCTCCGGAGGGTTGTTCATGGACATGACCATCCATGATTTCGACATGGTCCGGTTCCTCGCCGGGGATGAGGTCGTCGAGGTGTACGCGACCGGCGGTGTGCGGGTGGATCCTGCCATCGGCGAGGCGGGCGATATCGATACCGCCGTCATCCTACTCAAATTTCAGGGGGGTGCGACCGGCATGATCGAGAACTGCCGGAAGGCGGTCTACGGATACGATCAGCGCGTTGAAGTGCTGGGAAGTGCGGGAGCGATCCGCATCGACAACAACTATCCCAACACCGCCGTGGTGAGCACGCGGGATCACGTTCGCCGCGATCTGCCGCTCAACTTCTTTATGGAGCGGTACGTGGAAAGCTATCTGGAGGAAGTCCGGCTGTTCCTCGAGGCCATTCGGACCGGGGCGCCCTCGCCGCTCTCGGGTGAGGAGGGGCGCGTGCCGGTGCAGATCGCACAGGCCGCCACCCGCTCGTTGCGCGAGAACCGGCCGGTGGCGCTCTCGGAGATTAAATAGTCGGCGGTCGCAGCGAGGCGTCAGACCTCGGTCGGGAGGATGGGGCGAGCTCCAGAATCGTGATGCCGGGATTGCCGCGGTTGAAGTCCACGTCGCGCCGCAGCGAGGGATGCCGGGCCAGCACTTCGCGGGCTTCGGCGGTGTCGGTTGCGAACCGTTCGCCCGGGATCAGGGCCAGCGCTCGACCCTCCTTCACCCGGAGTCTTAGAGACTTGCGGATCCCGATGCTCAAGACGCCACCCTCGCCGTTGGAGCCCCAGCCGTGCACCACTTTGAGCAGGCGAATCCCTTGCGCTTCGGCCTGGGCCAACTCGCGCAAAAGCCGTCTCCGGGCTTCGTCCAGCGTGGGGAATCCCTGTTTGAGATGGACCGTTCGCATGGTTGGACGTCCGTGGACGGCGCTGGCCGGTGGACGCTGAAATCAGGTTCCCCTCACCGCACTGCCCACCGCCTCGGCCAGAGTCGAAAACCCCGCCGACGCGAGCCGGTCCACGAGCCCCGAGACAATGTCGCGCGCGATCCCTGGACCCTCGTACACCATGCCCGAGTAGACTTGGACCAGACTCGCGCCCGCGGTGATCTTCTCCCAGGCATCGGCGGCGGTGAAGATGCCCCCCACGCCAATGATGGGCATCCGGCCGGAAGTGGACCGGTAGAGGTGCCGGATCACCTCGGTGCTTCGCTGCCGCAACGGGGCTCCACTCAGCCCGCCGGTCTCGCCGTACAGCCTTTGGCAGCCCGGATCCGGCGAGGTCGGCCGGGTGATGGTCGTGTTGGTGGCGACGACCCCCGACAAACCCCGCGCGGCCACGAGTTCCATGATCTCGTCCAGCGCCTCAAACGTCAGGTCTGGCGCCACTTTGACCAAAAGCGGCTTGTCCGGCCTTCCCAGCTCGCGTCGCACATTGTTGAGCGCGACGAGAATCTCATCCAGTGCCGCCTTGTCCTGCAGTTTCCGAAGATTGGGGGTGTTGGGAGACGAGACGTTGACCACAAAGAAGTCCGCGAGATGAAACAGACGCCGGAAGGAGTAGGCGTAGTCCGAGGCTGCTTCGTCGAGCGGGGTGACCTTGGATTTCCCCAGGTTCACCCCCACCGGGTGCTCCGGCCAGGCGCCGCGCGCGCGCCAAGCCTCCAGTGCCCCAGCAAACGCTTCGGCGCCCGGATTGTTGAAGCCCATGCGGTTGATCAATCCCAGCTCGGGGATCACCCGGAACATGCGCGGAAGCTCATTCCCCGGTTGCGCGTGGCGCGTGACCCCGCCCAGCTCGCTGAACCCCAGGCCCAGGGACGCCCAAGTCGGAATCGCCTCCCCCTTCTTGTCCATGCCCGCCGCCAACCCCACCGGGTTCGGAAACGACAACCCGAAGAGGCTGAGGGGAAGGGCCGGTGCGCCGTAGAGAGATCTCAACGCCCCGCGCAGGATCGCGCTGCGTCCCGCCACCCCCAGCGCACGAAGCGTCCGATTGTGAATCTGCTCCGAGTCCTGCAGAAAGAGGATCGGTCGCAACAGCCCGCGATATAGCCTGCCCACCCGCGCGGTTTATAGGGCGGATACCGACTCGGCAAGAACCGCGTGACCGATGCCTGGTCCACTCACCACCCGAGGCGAAGGTCACAGGCTCAATCAAGTGCGGGGATCGGGGCGATCCCGCCAGTCTGCTCCGGGTGAAGTTGGATCCGTTCCAGCGCCGCGATCACCGGCGCGCTCATGACGCTCTGGTTGTTGTTCCGGGCTGCCAGGAGCGCCGGAATTGCCTCGGTGGCCAGGGGGCCAAGCGCACCCAGGGCTTCCGCGGCCGCCACCCGCACCGACTCATCCTGATCCCGCAGTACCCCGATCAGTGCCGCCAACGCCGGCGCCGCTCTGCCCCCGAAAGCCGCCAACGCTTGGGCGGAACCCCGCCGCACATAAACATCGGGATCGGACAGCGCCCGCGCCAGGTGGGGCACGAGTTCCGCGTCGCACCCGGCGGCCAACCGGCCCAGCGCCGTCGCCGATGCCCATCGCAGCAACGGTTCCGGCCGATGCAGATTCGAGGTCAGCGTGGGAACCGCAATCGCACCCGGCGCCCCAATCCGACCCAGACTCTGGCTCGCGACGACGGCAAGGCGTAAGTGACTGCTGGTTGCGGCGGTCGCCAGGGCTGCGGCAGTGGGTCGTGCGCCTGCCCCCAACTGCCCCAGCGCCATCGCCGCAACCACGCGCACTTCGGGGGCGCTGTCGCTCAGCAGTGCTGCGAGCGGGGCCGCGCAGCGCTCCGCCGGTCCGCGGATCTTCCCCAGGGCGACTGCGGCTGCCCCACGCACTGCCGCCTCCGAATCCAGCAAGGCCTCGACCAACAGGGGGATCGATCCCGTCGACGTCGGCCCCAGTTTGCCAACCACCGCCGCGGCCTCGCTGCGGACCCAGCTCTCCCGCGCCCCCAGTTCGGACCGGGCCCCTGCCTCGATCATCTCACGTTCGGCACCCGCGGGATCCAGGCTCGTGGCCAGCTCCCCCAACCAAAAGAGAGCCCGCGCCCGGGACAGAGCTTCCTGCCCATGAGCACGAGCGGTGAGATGAGGAACGGCCTCATGGCCAAAGCGCATCAAGGCCAGCCCGATCTGGTGGGCGACATCCTCCTTCTGGGCCCGAATCAAAGCCGTCGCCATGGCCTCCGCCAAATTCACGGAGTCCGGCATGGCCCAAGCCGCCCACTTCGCCGCAGCCAATCGGTGGCGCTCGTGGTCGACAAAGATGGGCCGAAGCTGCTCGGGAACCCGGGTTGCCGCTTCCCGGAAGCGGCGGCTCACTGCGGGCTCGCGGTATTCGAGGGCCCTCCGGACCCGGTCGAAAGCGGCGTCGCCCCCGGCACGGAGAGCCTCGCGGGCCGCCTCCTCGCGAGGACCGCTAGCGGTCTCCAACTCGCCAATCCACTCGCTGAGTGACCTCCCATCCACGATCTGATCAGGCATCGACGGCGTGAGGAATCCCGTTAAGATGATGGCAAAAACGCCGATAGCCCATACTGTCGGTCGGTTCCAGGGTTGCCTGGGAGAGGCCATAGCTCGCTTGACCCCCTACATGAGGCGGTCTATAGCGTTGTCAACAATCTAAGTTAGAGCGGCTCAAACCACCCTCAACCGCTATGTCAATGACCAAACGCGACATCGTCGTCTCCATCAGCAGCGAGACCGGGTTGGTCCAGCAGGACGTGGCTAAAGTCGTTCAGCGCACGCTGGAACTCATCCGGGAAGCCGTCAGCACGGGCAAGACCGTGGAACTCCGCAATTTCGGAGTGTTCGAGGTCAAAGTCCGCAAGGCGCGGATCGGCCGTAACCCGAACGCTCCTGAAAAGGACGTCCGCATCCCCCCCCGCTCGGTGGTGAAGTTCAAGCCGGGCAAGGAAATGCGAGACGAGGTGCTCAAGCTCTCACCCGAGGCTGTCGAGCTGCCCGCGCAGAATCCGAATTGATCCCCGGTCGGTTCGCCGGGACGCTATCCCGCGCCGGACGGTCCGTCGCTGCCCCTTCGTCTGCTGGGCGCTGGTTCCAACCGGCGCCCTAAATTCTTTGCCATGATCCAGCCGCTTCCCGGATTTCGCGACTTCTACCCGGAACCCGTCCCGTCTCCCGACGCCTGGAGCTGCGACCTTCGCCAGCACATCTTCGAGACTTGGCGAACCACGTCGCGCCGATACGGCTTCCGGGAATACGACGGTCCCCCCCTCGAGTCGCTGGAGCTCTACACCCTCAAAAGTGGTGAGGAGATCGTGCAGCAGCTCTTCAACTTCACCGACAAGGGGGGCCGCGAAGTCGCCATGCGGCCGGAAATGACGCCGACCCTGGCCCGGATGGTCGCCGCCGCCGAGCGGCACTACCGGAAGCCGATCAAGTGGTTCGCCATCCCGCAGCTGTTCCGCTACGAGAAACAACAGCGCGGCCGGCTTCGTGAACACTTCCAGTTCAATGCGGACATCTTCGGAGAGTCGTCGCCGGGTGCCGACGCGGAACTCATCGCCCTCCTGATTGATTCGCTGCGCGGTCTTGGACTTACCGCGGACGACTTTGTCATTCGTGTCAGCAGCCGGCGTGCGTGGCAGGCCTTTCTCGAGGCCCGCTGTGCCGACCCTTCCCGCGCCTATGACTTCTATCAGGCCGTGGACAAACTGGAACGCGAGAAGCCGGAAGTGATCGACGAAAAACTCCGTCTCGTCGGCAGTAGTCTGCAGGAGGTGCGTGAGTTTATCCAAGCGAGTCAGCCCACCTCTGAGATTCAGACTCTCTTGGACGAGCTCGGCGCCCGCGGCCTCGGGAGCTTCGTGCGCGTGGACTACGGTGTCATCCGGGGACTCGCCTACTACACCGGCATCGTTTTCGAAGCGTTTGATAGGAAGGGGAAGTTTCGCGCCCTTGCAGGGGGTGGACGTTATGACCAGCTGGTTCACCTGGTGAGCGGTGGCAAAGTAAACCTGCCGGCCCTCGGATTCGGAATGGGCGACGTCGTCCTCGCGGAACTGCTGAAGGATCGCGGACTCGTCCGCGGAGCCACTCAGTCGCTATCAGCCTATGTGCTCATCGAGGAGGAGTCACTGCGCGCTGAGTCACTTCGCTGTGTGCAATCGCTGCGGGAGGCGGGTGTGAGTGCCGACTTCCCACTCGCGGCCACTAAGTCGGACAAACAGTTCAAGCGAGCCGTGGAGCTTGCGGCGCGCGTGACAGTGAAGCTCGAGCGTGCACCAGATGGTGCCATCTCAGCCCGTGTGCGTGAGATGACGTCCCGCTCGGAACAAGTCATTCCGCCAGACCTGGTGGCGGCCCACTGCCTGGGTCTGATCCATCGTCCACCGGGCTAAACGACCCACTCACTCACGATCCTGGGGGGTGGTGTGCGGGCCTGTGCCGCCACCACCCCCTTTTACCTGCCGTGGCGATCAGATGCCGCCCCGGCGCAGACGCACGGGGGTTTTCGATCGGAAGGCATCCCCGCGCCAGATGGGGCCTCGGTTCTGGGGCAGGCCCAGGGAGGTTGCGGAGACCCCAGCCCTGTGCTCGTATTCCGAGGTCAGAACCAATTCCGAAATTCTACCCAAATCTACATGAGTTCTCTTACCCCCACGATTCAGGCCAAACTTGAGGAGCTGTGCCGCGCCATCGTGTCCGAACCGCAGTTCGAGACCAGTCGACTCCACGTCGACCGGTTCATGATCGATGACGGAGCCCGCGCCCAGTACGTGAAAGTCAGTGAAAAAGGAGAGCACCTTCATCACAAACAGGCTCAGGGCGTGCAACTTACGGATTCCGAAGTGGCCGAGTTCGAAAAGGAACGCGAAGTCCTGTTGCAGAATCCCGTGGCGCGCGCGTTTTTGGATGCCCAAGAATCGCTCCACGAACTGGAAGAAGGGGTTAACACGTTTGTCCGCAAGACCTTGGAGCTTGGGCGTATCCCGGCGCCGGAGGATCTTCAAGGGGGCTGTGGACACGGATGCGGGTGCCACGAGAAGCACTGAACGAGGGTTATTGGAGCCGCTTCGGAAGGTGCCCTAGGCGGAAATACTAAAAAAACACCGATTTCCCAACATGCTCTTTAGCAACAGCTTGCGAATGGAAATCGGGGCGGCTCCAAAAAAGTTTTTAAAAAGGTATTGCTGGTTCGGAAGGCGTCAGGCATAACTTTTCACGTTGTTAGCGCGGTACGCGAAAGCGGAACGCGGTTGAGATTAAAAAACAGCCGGTCCTCAGCGAAAGTTGATGGATCAAAGGTTTTGTCGTCTCTGACAACGAGCGTTCTTTGAAAATTGGTTTGTGCGATAGCAGGCATCTTCTGATTCGCTGAAAAGCGAGTCAAAAACAGTCAACGTTTCTTGGCCTTAAAGGCCGAAAGAATCACACAATCTACGGAGAGTTTGATTCTGGCTCAGAACGAACGCTGGCGGCGTGGATAAGACATGCAAGTCGAACGCTTGTTTCAGGGTAGCAATATTCTGAAGCAGGAGTGGCGCAAGGGTGCGTAACACGTGGGTCATTTGCCGTAAAGCTGGGAATAACTCGTTGAAAGACGAGCTAATACCCAATGTGCTCCGCAAGGAGTAAAGCCGGGGACCGCAAGGCCTGGCACTTTACGATAAGCCCGCGGCCTATCAGCTAGTTGGCGGGGTAAAAGCCCACCAAGGCTAAGACGGGTAGCTGGTCTGAGAGGACGACCAGCCACACTGGAACTGAGACACGGTCCAGACACCTACGGGTGGC
>JADLFD010000464.1 GCA_020845805.1 Verrucomicrobiales bacterium
AGTTTCCGGCTGGCGGGGGACTGGATGTTCTGGACGCGACTGCTGCAGGAATCAGACATCGTGCTGGTCTCGCGGAAGCTGAACCGCTGGCGGCACCACGGGGGAACGGTCCGGGCTTTTGCGCGGGGGGCCGGCTTTGGCAGTCGCGAGGCGATGCGCATCGGGCGGCATATTCTCCGGCACTTCGACGTGACCTCCGACCAGCGGCGCGCCTTGCGGCGGGCCCTGGTGTGCAAGGTGTGGCGCGACGTGTGTTGCGCACCGCCGAAGGTCGGGGTGGGCGCGCGAGCACGTGTGTTGGCGGACGCCGCCCGGTTCGATCCGCGGCTGGTCTTTGGACTGGTCCGCTTCGGGCTGCAACGCGTGGTGGCCAGGCTGGCCTCACGACCCGTGGATGCCACCCTGGAAACGTGAACCCTCCCGTGTCACCGGTGGTGATGGCGTGCTCGGGGCTGGGGCATGTCCGACGCGGCAACGAAACGTGGGCGCTGGATGTGGCGCAGGCGTTGCACGCGGCGGGGCAGCCGGTGGGGGTGGTGGGAGGGGGACCGCTTCCCCGCGTGACTTGTCCCTATGTGAGGTTGCCGCATGTTCGTCGGGATCTGCCGGTTCTGCGGCAGTGCGTGCCCTGGGCGAAACGCTATCTGATCGAGCAACTCACCTTTTTGGTGGCGCTGCGGCGGTATCTGCGGCGGTGGGATCGAGTGCCGGTGCATTTGTGCGATCCCGACCTCGCGCTGCAGTTGCACCGGCGTTCCGATCCCACGCGGGTGCGGGTGGCTTTCAAGGATGGCATGCTGCTTGGGCCCGAGTGGTGCCGGCGGCTGCCGTTCGTCCAGGTGCTGGCACCCTATTATCGCGACGTGGTGGCCCGCGACGCGGGGGTGGACACACGCGAGTGGGTGGTGATTCCGCACCTGGTGGACGGTGAGGCGTTCCGGCCCGCACCGGATCGCGCGCAGGCCCGGTGCGACTGGGGGGAGTTGGGACTGCCGCCGGAGGCGTTCGTCGTGCTGGGCGTGGGAGATTTTTCGCCCCAGGGAAACAAACGGCTCCCCTGGCTGATCGACGAGGTGGCGTCCCTACCTGCCGGAGCGTGCGTGCATCTGGTGTTGGCGGGTCAGGCTTCACCGGCGGACCTCGCGGCGTTGGAAGCCGGGGGACGCCCGAGGTTGGGCGCGCGTTTGCATCTGCTTCCGAACCGGTCTCGCGCGGAAGTGGCGCGCCTGTACTCGGTGGCGGATGTCTTTGCACACGCCGCAACACGGGAGCCGTTCGGCATCGTGCTGCTGGAGGCGCTGGCTTCCGGCCTCCCCGTCGTAGGCCATCCCTGGGAGGTCACGCGTTGGATCATCGGTGACGCCGGTCAGGTGGTGGACATGACCCGGCGCGGCGAGTTGGGTGCTTTGCTCCGATCATGGGGGGAAGACGTGGCCCGGCGCCGGCTCTTGGGCGACCGCGCCCGACGACGGGCCCTGGATCATTTCTCCGCTGCGGGTGTCGTCCCGCAATACGGTGCGTTGCACCAGCACATGCGAACCAAGTCCTAGAGAAGCGCTCATGGAACGAGTCATCATCGCCGCCAACGCCGTGCCGCGCGAGGGCGGGTTGGGTTTGAACTTCGCGCACATGATTGCCGCGTTGGAGGGTCACTACGAGGTGGCCGCAATGTGCGCCGCGAAACATCCCACGGTCCCGACGCAAGTCATCCCGGCGTCGTGGCTGGCGAAGCACGTGCTGACCTTGCCGGGCGTGCGCCGGTGGCGCGGGACGGAGGTGAATGTGTCGGAACGCCATTTCGACCGGCAGGTGTCGAATCGGCTGACCGCGTGCCGTGTCTTCCAGGGGCTCACCGGCCAGTGCGAGCGATCGTTGCAGCGGGCGCATGCGCTGGGCGCGAGTTCCCTGCTGGACGTGGTCACGGTGCACACCGATGAGGGCGACGTGCGCGTGGCTCGGGAGAGCGCGTCCTTCGGGGTGCGGCCCAGCCTCAACGCCGAGCAGGGCGCGCGTCGTCGGCGCGAGTACGATTCGGCCACGCTGATCCGGGTCATGTCGCATCACGCCAAGCGCACCTTTCTGGAATGCGGCGTGCGCGAGGAACGCGTGGTGGTGGTGCACCCGCCGGTGGAGGTGGAGCAGTTCCCTGAGTCGAACTTCCTGGGTTCGACCTTCCGCGTGACGTTCATCGGCCGGCTCGAGATCGGGAAAGCGTTCCATCACGCGATCGAGGCGTTTCAACAGGCGGCCTTGCCGGACAGCGAGTTGGTGTTGTGGGGTGGGTCGGGCACTCGCGAGGTGGCGCGGTATCTCGCGGAGCGCGTGACTCCAGGCGGGAACGTTCATGTCCGCCCGGTACCGATCCGTGTGGCCGGGCTGGAGGAAGTCTTCGGCAAATCGCACGTGGTCGTGCATCCCTCGATCGCGGACGGGTTCGGGTACGTGGTGGGGGAGTCCATGGCTGCGGGCGTTCCGGTGATCGCCAGCGACACCACGGGGGGCAGCGATTGGATCCAGGACGGAGTGAACGGGTTCATTGTGCCTGCCGGTGATCGTGATGCCTTGCGCGAACGTTTGGTCTGGTGCCACCGCCACGCCTCGCGGTTACCAGCCATGGGCAAGGCCGCACGGGCAACGGCGACGGAGCACGGACTGGAACGCTTCCGTTCGGAATACCTGCCGGTGGTGCGTCGGTTGGCGGAGCGCGCGGGCTGAGACGTGGCGCCACGGCCCGCGGCCCTTCTCACCGTGGTCCATGTCGGGTGGCGCGCCGCGGGCGCGGTCTTCTCCCTGTCGCATGCCCCAACTCCCACGACTGACGGTTGCGTTCCTCAACGAGAACGCGTTGGGACATCGCTCGTACCTGCCGCGGTTCGTGGATGAGTTGCAGCGGCGTCCGGAGCTCGGGATCGATCCGGTACGGATCGATGTCACTCCCCTCCCGCCGGCGTGGGCCAGGCGCGCGAATTTCTCGGTGCGCGGACTGCGTCGGTTCGGCCTCGATTTTCACCTGGCGCGGTGGCGTCGCGTGACGAGTGCGTGGGCGCTGCGTCAGGTGCAGGAACTCCGTGGGACACGGCGCGTGGACGCCGTGGTAGTGAACACGCAGAGCGTGGCCCTGGATCTGGCGTCGGTGGCGAGGGAGGTGCCCACGTTGGTTTGTCTGGACGCCACCTTCGAGCAACTGCGCCGTTCGCCGTGGTTCAGTCTGAACCGGGTGGCGGGCTGGTTCACGCCGCTGACGCTGGCTCCCATCCGGGCACGGGAACGTGCCGTGTTTGCCTCTGCGGCACGGTTGATCGGTTGGTCACACGCGGTGGTGGATTCCCTGGCCCGAGAGTACGGCGTGAAGGCGGAACGCCTGGGGGTGCTGCCACCGTCCCTGGATCTGCGGCAATGGCGCCGGACGGGGTCGGGTCCTATGCGCGAGGGGCGTCCTGAGATTCTGTTCGTGGGCGGGGATTTCGTGCGGAAAGGCGGTCCGCTCCTGCTCGAGGCCTACGCGCGCGGTCTGGCGAGCATGGCTGATCTGCATGTGGTGACGGAAACGGCGGTGACGCCGCCGGCAGGCGTCCGCGTGCATCGCGGACTGACCCAAGGTTCGCCGGCCTGGTGTGAGCGTTGGGAGCGGGCGTCGGTGTTTGCCTTTCCCAGCCGGCTCGAGACCTTTGGTATCGTGCTGCTGGAGGCCATGGCCTTCGAAGTGCCGGTGGTGGCCAGTCCGGTGGGGGTGGCGACCGAGTTGTTCGGGGATGGCGCGGCGGGCTGGCTGCTGCCTCCCGAGGTCCGTGCGGAGGACTTGCGGGAGCGGTTGGTCGAGGTGCTGAAGGATCCCGATGCGGCGTCGGCGCGCGCGCGCTGCGGCCGGGCGCGAGTGGAGCGGGACTTCGACCTGGCCACCAACACGGTGCGCCTGGCCGACTGGGTGCGCGAGGCGGCCGCCGCACGACGCATGGAGTCCGGGGGCGTCAGTCGAGCCGTCGGAGCGTGATCTTGCGGAGGTGCGCTTTGGTTTCGTAGGTGGCGATGCCGAGCGGCACGCTTTCCTCGATGGGGCCGGAGCGCAGGCTGAACTTTCGGTTCTTGGTGGCCACGTCGACGATCTTCTC
>JADLFD010000465.1 GCA_020845805.1 Verrucomicrobiales bacterium
ATGCGCGTCGAAATCAATATCATCGCCGGCGCGAAAGACTTTCACGACTGCGTCAACCGCATCTGCTTCCGGTGAACCTCTCGGAGTGGCTCCTCATCGGCGTCGCCCGCGCCCTGCTCCCCGTCATTCAGGCCCTCCCCATGTCCCGGGTGGCCACGCTCGGACGACTCGGCGGAAGCGTCGCCTGGCTTCTCGATCGCCGTCACCGCCGGGTCGCGCTCGACAACCTGCGCGCCGTGTTCCCCCACCTCGACGATGCAGCGCGCACGTCCCTCGCCCGCGAAAACTTCCGGCGCATCGGGGAGAACTACGCCTGCGGGATGCGCGCCGCCACCCTGTCCTGGCCCGAACTCCAACCCCACCTCGAACTCGGCAACCTCGACCTGCTCCATACCACCCTCGCCGCCCACCCTGAGCGCTCGGTCATCCTCGCCCTGGGCCACTTCGGCGCCTTCGAGCTCTTCACCTGGACCCGCGTCGCCGTGCCCGGCATCCCGCTCGCCACCACCTACCGCGCCCTGCGCCAGGAAACCGCCACCCGCCTCCTCCTCGACCTCCGCCGCCGAAGCGGCTGCCACTTTTTCGAGCGCCGACGCGACGCGCGCGCCCTCCGAGAAACCCTGCGCTCCAAGCGCATCCTCCTCGGACTCCTCGCCGATCAGCACGACGGCCGCGGGGTCCGCGTCCCGTTCCTCGGCCGCGAAGCCGGCACTTCCACCGCCCCCGCCCTCCTCGCCCTCCGCTACCACTGCCCACTCCTCACCGCCTTCTGCTTCCGCACCAGCCACGCACGCTGGCGCATCGAGATCGGCGACCTCATCCCCACGCGTGATCCCGACGGCTCACGACGTACCCTCGCCGCCATCGCCCGCGACATGAACCAGTCCTTCGAGCGCGCTGTGCGCCGCGATCCAGCCAACTGGTTCTGGGTCCATCGCCGCTGGAAACCCGCACCCGCACCCGCACCCAGCCCCGCCATCTCGCCCGCTCACCCTTTTCCCAACCCGGCCCGACCCGCTCCCGCTTCCGCCGCGGCGGCGCCGCATCCCCGCTCATGACCCCTCCCCGCCGTCTCCTCATCCGCGGCGTCAATTGGTTGGGCGACGCGGTCATGACCACCCCGGCCTTGCTGCGGCTGCACGAACGATTCCCCCACACTCACATCGCCCTGCTCTCTCCCGCCAAGCTCGCCGGACTCTGGCCCGCACACCCCGCAATCCACGAGACGCTCGACTTCGCCCCCCGGGAATCCGTCCTCTCCGTCGCCCGACGCCTGCGCCGCCAGGCCTTCGACACCGCCCTGATCCTGCCGAACTCACCCCGCGCCGCCTTCGAGTGCTGGCTCGCCCGGATCCCCGTGCGCGTCGGCTATCCGCGTCGGTTCCGCTCCTGGTCGCTCACCCAGGTCGTGCCCGACCGCTCGGACCGTGTGCCCATGACCAAACCCACGCGTTCGGAGATTCAACAGCGGCTCCAGCACCCGCCTCCCCTCGCGGAACGACGCCCGCCGCCTCGCGCCCATCACCTCCACGATTATCTCCACCTGGCAGCCGCCCTCGGCGCCAACCCGGAACCACTGCCACCGCGTCTCGCGGTGACCGAGGCGGAAACCGCCGAAGTGCGCGCGCGGTTTCAGCTCCACCCCGATACCCCCTGGATCGCCCTCAATCCCGGCGCCGAATACGGTCCGGCCAAGCGCTGGCCCGCGACGCACTTCACTCAGGTGGCGCACCAGATCCACCGCCTCCATCCGCGCGTGCGTTGGATCATCCTGGGCGGACCCAACGACGTGCCGATCGCCGAAGTCATCCACCGCTCGGTGCCGCATTCGGTCCTGCTCGCTGGGCGTACCTCCCTGCGCCAGCTCATGGCGGTGCTCGGCCTTTGCGAGGTGGTGTTGACCAATGACACCGGCCCCATGCACGTCGCCGCCGCCATGGGAACCCGCGTGGTCGTCCCCTTCGGCAGCACTTCCCCGGAACTCACCGGACCCGGCCTGCCCGGCGATCCGCGCCACCGCCTCGTCCGCGCCGACACCCCCTGCGCCCCGTGCTTCCTGCGCGAATGCCCCATCGACTTCCGCTGCATGAACGGGATCTCGCCGGAAATGGTTGGGCAAGCTGTGCTGGAGGCGCTGGCCCCCCGACTGCCGACGGAATGAATCCCCGGGATCTCCGCCGCCCGGGGGTGGGCGAAACGAACGTCGGTACCTTCAGCAGGGGCGCGGTTCTCGAGAGCGGGAGCAGAGGGCGAAGCGCGTGGAGGACCCGCGTGATCGCGGAACGAGGATGCTCCAATCTTCCCCACGCCAGTGGGATCACCCTCCAACTCCCCCACCGCCGCAGCCCGTTCCCATTGCGGATGGCCCCGTTAGGGCCAACGCAGGCGGAAATAGCGTTCCTCCTGCGGCCCGAGGGGTACCGCCAGGATCTCCGGCACTGATTTGATCGTCACCCGTCGATCTTCAATCCATTCGTCGGCGGCGAGTCGGGAGGCATGTTCCAGGGTGAACTCCGCGCCTACTTCCGAGGTCACCACCAACTCCAGTCCGGAGGCGGTTCGGCGCACCTCCAACCGGGGCGCCGGCGGCGGAGCCTGCAGGTCGTCGGTCAGGTCGGGGATGCCATCGCCGTCCGTGTCGTTGGGGTCGTCGATGCCGATGTAGAACAATTCGTAGTCCGGTTCGGGAGTGGCCGGGTCACCGTTCAGGAGCGACAGCGCGCCAAAGTAATCCATGGAATAATCCGGATCGCGCTCCAGTTCGCCCAGCGAGACGGGCACCACTTCGCCCACCTCATTGGTCAGGTGACTCTCCCCCACGGTGAACTGATGCAGTCGGTTGGTGGCCACGCGAGTCAGCACCAGCGGCCCCGCCAGCGTCGCGGTCTCCAGCCCCGTGCGTTTCAACGACACCCTCCCGCTCCGCGTCTCGCCCGCACCGGAGTACGTCAGCGAACCTTCGTACTCGAGGATCTCGAACGCATGGCTGAACTCCGGCAACACACCGAACTCATCGCTCGTGATCTGGATCTTCACCGTTCC
>JADLFD010000466.1 GCA_020845805.1 Verrucomicrobiales bacterium
CCTCCTGCGCGCTGTCGCGCACGTACGGCACGTGAATGTGGATCTCCGTGGTCTGCCCAATGCGGTCCAGCCGCCCAATGCGTTGTTCGATCAACTCCGGATCCAACGGCAGATCAAACAACACGAGATGATGCGCAAACTGGAAGTTCCGCCCCTCACTCCCGATCTCCGAGGCGATCAGGATGCTCGCCCCGTCGGGGTCGGCGAACCACGCGGCGTTCCGGTCCCGCTGGATCAGTTCCAAACCCTCATGAAACAGCGCCAGCTTCACCGCGATCCGCGCGCGCAACGCCGTCTCCAGCGCCAGCACCTTGGCCTGCGACCGGCAGATCAACAGCACCTTGCCCGTGCCCAGGACGCGCAAGAACCCCACCAACCAGTCCAATCGCGGGTCCTGCGCCAGGTCCACACTCACTCCCGCCGCGAGAATCCCCTGAGTCAGGCTTCGATGGTCGGTGTCGAACTCCTCCGCCAACCGTTCCAACACGCTCTCTTCCGTGCTGCTCAACTCGATCGGCAGCGGCTTCCGCTTCGGGAATCCACGCATCGCCGACCGCGTGTTCCGGAACATGACCCGCCCCGTCCCGTGCCGGTCCAACAGGTCCTGCACCAGCGCGTCCCGCGCCGACGCGCCCTGCGTCGCCAGCGACTCCGCCCGACGTCGCACAGATTCCGGCTCCTCGCCCAGCACCTGCTCCAGAACCTGGGCGTCCTCGCCTTCCAAGGCACGCCCCGCCAGCAATCGCGAGGCCAGACCGGCGAGTTTCACGTAGCGGGCCGATTCCTGCTCGAACGCCGGGAGATCATGGAACCGATGCGGATCAAGCAACCGCAGCCGGGCAAAATGGCTGGCCACCCCCAACTGCTCCGGGGTCGCCGTCAACAGTAGCAGGCCCTCCGCGGATCGCGCCACCGCCTCCACCGCCGTGTAGTCCGCGCCCGGCGCTCCCGGCTCCCACCCCAGATGATGCGCCTCATCGACGACCAGCAGATCCCAGCCCGCCGCCGCGGCCTGCGGCCCGCGTTTGGCATCCCGCAGCAGCGGCAGGGCACACAACACCAGCTGATCCTCCAGAAACGGGTTGGCCGCCGGATCCGCCCCCTCGATGGCATCACAGCGTTCCTCATCGAAGATGTGGAACCACAGGTTGAACCGCCGCAGCAACTCGACAAACCACTGGTGCACCAGCGGCTCCGGCACCACCACCAGCACGCGCGACGCCCGCCCCGTCGACAACAGCCGGTGCACGATGAGACAGGCCTCCACGGTCTTGCCCAACCCCACCTCGTCCGCCAGCAAGACGCGCGGAACGGGTCGCGAGGTCACCTCCTTGGCGATGAACAACTGGTGCGGGATCAGATCCATGCGCCCCCCCACATACCCGCGCACCGGCGACCGTCGCCGACGATGCTGGTGACCCAACGCATCGCGTCGCAGTTCGAAATCCCGGGTCGGATCCGCCGACCCCGTCCGCAATCGCGCCTCCGGCCCGCCACCGCTCACCTCGTCGTCCAGCTCGGTCTCCTCCGCCGTCCGACCGTCCGCCGCACGATACACGATCAAACCACCCCGCAGCTCGGCGCGCGCCACCTCCCAATCCTCACCTCCGCGCAGCCGCGCGCGATCCCCGGGGCGCAGGGTCAGCCGCCGCAGAGGCGCGCCGTCGGCGATGTACTGGCGCACCTCATCCACCGCACCAAACCGGATGCTGACGCGCCCGTCGCCAATCTGGGTCACCACGCCCAACCCGAGCTCGGGTTCGGCCACGCTCAACCATCGCTGTCCCACGCGGTATGCCGGCTTCATGTCGTCACGTCAAAGGGCGCGGACGCTACCGGGCCGGGTCCCGCACTTCGAGGACTGGTTTCAACACTTTCCAAACATTCGACGCGACCACCGCGTGGCCTTCGGGCGTGGGGTGGATCAAATCAGGCAGGTTCAGCTCGGGCCGCCCGCCCACCCCCTCCAGCAAATGGGGGATCAACACCGCGTTCTGCTCCCGAGCCACCGACGGGAACACGCCTTCGTAGGCCGCGCGGTACGTCTCCCCCATGTTGGGCGGCATCTGCATGCCCGCCAACACCACCCGCACCCCGGGATACTTCGCGCGCGCCGCACCAATGATCGAGACCAGGTTCGAACGCGTGCTGTCCGGCGCCAACCCTCGCAACCCATCGTTCCCCCCCAGCTCAATCAACAACACCTCCGCCGGCCGCCGCAGGATCCAATTCAACCGTCGCAGCCCACCCGCGGTGGTGTCGCCGCTCACCCCCGCGTTCACCACTTCGTGGGGAAACCCGGCCTCCCGGATCCACGACTGCAACCGCGCCGGAAACGCCTGGCCCGGATCCACCCCGTAGCCCGCGGTCAGGCTGTCGCCCAAAATCACCACGCGCGGGGGGGCACTCTCCCCCACACGTCCGCCCGACTCGACGCCCGCCGAAGCCGCCGCCATCACGGCCACGGCCCAGACCAGGAGCGCGGACACGGCCCACCCCGCGGCACCCGCCCCGGCGCGCGCGCTCCTGCGTCCCCCTCTGCTCTCAACCTTTTTCATAGCGACTCGCCAACTCCTTCGGGTCCACCCCCGCGCGATACCCGCGCGCCACCCGCCACATCAACCAGTACGTGCGCCAGATCCCGTGCTTGCGAAAACGCCGGGTCGAAGTGGTCACCGCCGCCCCCGCCAGGGCCAACCGCCCCACCCGCCGCAGGCGCCGGCACAATTCCACTTCCTCCATCAACGGTTGTTCCGGCATGCCGCCCACCCGCTCGAGCGCGGTGCGCCGGGCAAACAATGCCTGATCCCCCAGCACCCACCCGTTCCACCACAACCGCAGCCAGCAGCGTAGCCGCGACCCGCGCATCATCCAGGGTGCGTCGCGAAATCCCTTCCAGAAGCCTCCGCCCACCACCAGCGGATCCCGCAAACAACGCAACAACGCCGCCCCCGACCCCGGCGTCACCCAGGTGTCCGCATGCACGATCCACACCACCTCACCCACCGTCCCCGCAATCCCCGCCCGGATCTGCTGCCCCCGGCCCCGCACCGAACTCAGGCAGCGCGCGCCCCCCTCGATCGCCACCTCGCGCGTGCGATCCGTGCTGCCGCCATCCACCACCACCACCTCCGAGATTTCCGGCACGGATCGCAGCCGGCGCAAGGTCTCCGGCAATGCCTCCGCCTCGTTCCACGCGGGCACCACCACCGCGATCCGACCCGTCCCCGTCACGGCGCCCACCCGCCCTCGCAACGCGCGTTCGCGCACATAAAGCCCCATCCCCAGCAGGGCCCATCCCAGCTGCACCGACAAGGTCAGCAGCGCGGCAGCCACCGCTTGCGCCTCGCCGACTCCAAACGGCTTCAGCAACACCATGGAGGCGCCCTCACGCAGGCCCGCACCCGCCACCGTCACCGGCAGCGACGCCACCACGGTCACCACGTGGTACATCCACAGCAACTTGAACCACGGGACCGGCGCGGCGGAAACCGCCTGGAGACACAGCACCTGCGTGATGTTGAAGAACGCCGCTGTCAGCACCGCGCAACCCAACGCCTGCGACGACCAGCGGAGCGACGTACTCAAACGTCGCACCGAACGCGTCAACGCCCGCAGTGACCGGCCCAGAAAAGACTCGGGACGACGACGCGCCCACACGACCAACCCCACCAGCAGCGCCGCCACCGCCGCCGTCGCCCCCCACAGCCAGGGGCCCGGACGCTCCCAGCGGACTCCCGACAAAAAGGCGAACCCGCCCGTCGCCCACCCGATCGCCACTGCGATGGCGGCAAACACCAACCCCCCGGTCGAAGCCAACAACCGATCCAGGACCGAGGCCGCCAGCACATCGGCCGCTTTGACCCCGAACCATTTCGAGTACTGCGCCGTCTTCGGGATGTCCCCTCCCGACGGCCCGCCGAATAACACATTGAAGAACTGGCTGATGAACACCATCCGCACCGAGGCGGCCCCGTGCACCACGGCGTCGTGGTTCAACCGCAGCATCAGATGCCAGCGCACCGCGGACCCCAG
>JADLFD010000467.1 GCA_020845805.1 Verrucomicrobiales bacterium
GAACGCATGGGCCGCGCCCACGCCTTCGTCACTCATCTCCTCCGGGACTTCAGTGTCGGTCTCACCGAACCCTCCCCCGCCGGCGCTTCCCTGCGCGACCTCGCCCAGTTCCTCGCCCAGCAAAGCATCCCCACCGACACCCACCTCCCGCTCCACGACCAACTCGAGGCGCTCAAGGATTGGTTTGCCCTGTGGGAATCCCCCGACGCCGCGCCACGCGCCACCGCCTCCGGCAGCCACGAGCCGGCCGACGAAGCCACGGAACCCCCGCCCGCCACCGCCACCATCCTGCCCGGAGTCTACCCGCTCGAAATCTACCAGGTCCGCACCAAGTCCGCCTTCGACGAAATCTGGGCCGAACGGTACTCCGGCGCCGTGGCGGGACAACAGGTCCACCTGCCGGCCCGCTCCGAGCCGTTCCACCTGCCCGGCCACTGCGTGGTCTGCGGAGGCGAATCGAAGTTCACCACAGACTTCCTGTTCTCCCGCCCCGATGCCCAAGGCAAACTGCTGCCCGCCTGGCGCGAACGTCAGATCTGCCAGTGCGGACTCAACTGCCGCCAGCGCTCCTGCTACCACCTCCTGGTCGATGCCCTCGGCCTGGACCGGGATGCCGAAGTCTATTGCACCGAGCAACAGAGCCAGCTCTTCCGCTACATCCGTCGCGCCCTCCCACGCGCCATCGGCAGTGAATTCCTCGGGGACCGCGCCCCACTCGGCGGCACCGACGCCAATGGCATCCGCAACGAGGACATCACCCGCCTCACCTTCAACGACGCCTCCTTTGACGCGATCTTCTCCATCGATGTCCTGGAACATGTCCCGGATTACCGCGCCGGGCTGGCGGAGCTTTCCCGCTGCCTGAAGCCGGGCGGCAAGCTGCTCCTCACCGCCCCCTTCCACTTCGGCAAGACCGAGACCGTCATCCGCGCCTCCTTCCAGCCCGATGGCACCCTCACGCACCACCTTCCGCCGGTGTATCACGGCGACCCCATCAATCCTGAGGGCGCGCTCTGTTTCAACGACTTTGGCTGGGACCTCCTGGATGCCCTGCGTGAGGCCGGCTTCACCGACATCGCGGTGCACGTCTTCACCGCGCCCGCCTACGGCTACATCGGCCTCCAGTACGCGCTGATCGGCACGCGCCGCGCCGCGCCGCGCCAGGTTTCCGCCCAGGGCAAACGCGGGACCCGCGCCCCGGGAGCTCCCCGCGCTCCCCACTCGCCCGAGAACGGCCACACCTACCTCCGTCAGGCCGCCGAACTGCTCAACGACCGACAACTTCACTCGGCCGCGATTGCCGCCCGCCACGCGATGGAACTGCTCCCCGAATCCGAGGAAGCGCTCCAACTCCTCGGCGACATCCTGGTCCGCCAGGAACAATGGCAGCCCGCCGGCGAGATCTACATGAAGCTCGGCAAACGCCGCCCCGACGACCTCGAGACCTGGCGCTTGCGCCTGCTCTGCGCGCGCAACGCCAGCCATGCCGTCCTGGCCGACCTCGTCCTCGAGGAAGCTCTCGAACGCCACCCGGAATGGGCTCCCGTTCTGCTCAGCCCGGAGACTGAGGTCGCCCCGAACGCCGCCCTCCCTCCCCTCGCCGGCACCCCGCCCGCCCCCCCTCAACCCCTCGCAACCCCCGAAGATTCCCACGACGACATCCTCGGCGTGGAAGGACGCTCCTATGCAAGCTAGCGGATCCCTCTCGGCCTCCTGGTCCGAAGACGAGTGCCTCGCCCCACTCGAAACTCTCCTCGACCCCGACTCCACCTCGATCCGCGTCGTCTCCTTCGACTTCTTCGACACCCTGATCTGCCGGCTCTGCGCCGACCCCGCCGACCTCTTCATCGAGGTGGGACGCCGTCTCGCCGCCCGGGGCGATCTCCTCGTGCCGCTCTCGCCGACTGAGTTCAAATCCGCTCGCATCGCGGCCGATGAGAAGGCTCGCGACCTGGCCACCCAGAAGAAGCAAAGCTCCGAGGTCACGCTCACCGACATCTACGCCCAGCTGGGCAATGTGGTCCGCGACCCGCAGTCGGCCCGCGCCCTGGAGTTCGAGATCGAACGTGCCTTCTGCCACGCCAATCCCGCCACCGTGGACCTCGCCCGCTCCCTGCACGCCCAGGGAGTCCGCACGGCCATCGTCTCCGACACCTACTTCACCCGCGCTGAACTCGAGACGCTCCTGCGGGATAACGGCGTCGATCCCTCGCTGTTCTCGGTCATCCTCGCCTCGTCCGAGCTCGGTCGCGCCAAATGGAACGGCCGTCTCTACCACGACCTGCTGCGCCACTTCGATGTCCACGCCAGCGAGGTGCTCCACCTCGGGGACAACCTGCACGCTGACATCCACTGCGCGCGGCAATACGGCATCGAAGCCGTGCACTACTACAAGACCACTCCGCACCTCGACGTGGTCTTCAACGGCGAACGCCAACTCCAGGGCACCAACCTCGAAGCCTCCGCCTCCCTGCAGTCGCTTCGCACCCTCGCGGCCCGACGCTTCGCCGATCCAACCGACCCCGCCCGCGATGGGGCGCTGGTCTTCGGACCCGTCCTGGCCCGCTACGCGGACTGGTGCGTGGAACGGTTCCAGCAATCCGGGGTGAAGGTCGTCCTGGCCCTCATGCGCGAGGGAGCGGTCCTCGGCGAACTGGTGGAACGCGCCGCCGCCCAGGAGGGCGTCGAACTCACCGTCATCCCCTGCTTCGTCTCCCGACTCTCCACCGCACGCGCCGCACTCTCCGAGGTCACGCCGCGCAAGGCCGCGGAACTCCTGGAAGGAACGCCCTACGTCACCCCCCAGGCCATCCTCGACATCCTCGGCATCGGCGATGAAGCCGGGCGTTGTCTCGACGCCGAAACGCTCAAGAAACCCCTGGGCACCGGCGAGGCCATCGCCGGATTCCTCACCCTCCTCTTCAAGCTCCCGCGCATCCGCGACCTGCTCGAGCAGCGCCGGGCCGAAAGCCACAGCCTGGCCTTCGATTACCTCGCCGGATTGATCGGTGACGCCACCCACGTCGGGGTCATCGACCTCGGCTGGAGCGGCAGCATCCAACGCAATGTCGCACGCATCCTCCGCCGTGGCGGTCGCGACGTGCGCACTCTCGGATGCTATCTCGCCTGCACCCGCCGCGCCGGTCGCCTCGCCCTCGAAGGCGACCTGGCCCTGGGATTCCTCGAGCGCGACTGGTCCCGCTCCACCATCCTCCCCGA
>JADLFD010000468.1 GCA_020845805.1 Verrucomicrobiales bacterium
GAGCCGGGTGTGCGCGGCGAAGATCTCCTCGTGCTGATGGAGATGACGCTCAAGAACCTCGTGGCCGGCGGCAGCATTGATCCCGCCGATTTCCTCGAGCGCATCGATCTCATCGGGACGATGGGCAAGACGGTCCTGATCTCCAACTACGGCGAATACCATCGCCTGGCCGCCTATCTCTTCCGCTACACCAAGGCCCGCATCGGCCTGGTCATGGGCCTCCCCAGCCTGCGCGAAATCTTCGACGAGAAATACTATACCGACCTCGAGGGCGGGATTCTCGAATCCTTCGGACGCCTCTTCAAAAACGAACTGAAGATCTACGTCTACCCGTTTCGCGATCCGGTCACCGGCTCGATCATCACCGCCGGCAACCTGCTGGTGGAACCGCATCTGCGCCACCTGTACGGCTACCTGATCGAGAACCACTTCATCCAGAGCATCCGCGAATACCGCCAGGAGTATCTCCCCTTCTTCTCAGGAGCCGTCCTCTCCCGCCTGCAGAAAGGCGATCCGTCCTGGGAAACCATGGTCCCTCCCGAGGTCGCGCAGCGCATCAAGGAGCGGCACCTCCTCGGGTACACAGGCCCGAAAGCGGCGACGTAACCAGGGACTGTGCGCGACCCGAGCCGTCTGCTGCCCTGCCTAGGGAGGCCCGCCGAGTTCCCTGCCCCTCGCTTCAAGGTCAGAGATCCATTTCCCGAAGTGGGGGCACTCGGAGCGCAGTGCCTCGATCCCGATGGACTCGGCGATGCGGATCCCTGACCACACTTTGTCGTAGTCAGGGATCAAGCATTTGAGTCGCTTGGACGGAGCGGTTTCCTGGGAATCATTGATCCGCTCCGGCGAACCACAGTCCTCCACGATTTCCAGAAGGTCCCGCTGGATCCCGGGGTGCCCGAGGCCAACCGCAAGCTTCTCACAATCACTAAAAAGGAGCGCCTCGAACTCGTGCATGCTGACGTAGGGCACAAATCGACGCGGGTCGAACCGGGAACCCAGCTCGAGACAGACGTCGCGATGGATCGCTGCTTGCACTGCGGCGCCCCGGATTGCCGGGTCGGGACTGAGGCGTCCAGCGTCGGCGCGCCCGGGCCACGCTCCGTCGCCCGACTGAGGCATGGCATAAAAATCCACCATCGTGGTGACCGCGACGGAGCTCGACCCTCTTAGGTGCTCGATGATTCCTCTTCGGGCGGAAGACCAGGGTTTGACTCCTCCCCGTCGGGAACTGCTTCGAGCGCTGCCCATGAGCCTGTGCGAAACCGATATTCCGCCAACTGATGAGAGGTGCGGTGCGAGGATCTGCCGCACAAATTCCGCTTCCGTGTGCCCCTCGACATGCACCAGAAGGTGGATCATGCCGCTTGCTCGGGGACGGGTTGCCCGCCGATCTCATTCTTCTGCCACAACTCCCCAAGGGAGTAGTCCTCGAGCCAAGCCTTGAGGCGCTCTGCATCGGGCCGGATGAACTGGGTCGCGCCGTCCACCCGCTCCGCCACCAGGATGTCCTGGGGTTCGAAGCAATCCACGAGCTGCGGCGATTGAGTGGCCGCAATGATCTGAGAATGGACTGAAACCGATCGCATGATTCCGCCCAGCAGTTGGATCGCGAAGGGGTGGAGTCCGAGCTCTGGTTCGTCAATCAGGATCAGCGCCGGTCGCAGCTCCTTCGGCTGCAAGAGCAGCGTGACCAAGGCGACAAACCGCAACGTGCCGTCGGGGAAATCTGAAGCATTCCAGCAGCCGTCCGACCCGCGATGCTTCCACTCCAGGAGGATCGTGTCTGGATTCAGTGCGCGGGGTGACAGATTGAAGTCGTCGAAGAAAGGCGCCACGCGTCGAACAGTGTCACGAATCTCGTCATAGGAGCTGCGGTGCCGCTCGCGCAGGAGGTAGAGAAAAGCCGCGAGGTTCGATCCATCCGGACGGAGCGAGCGATTGTCCTCGATCCCGTTGACGCTCTTTAGGGGCGACGACGTGCTCGTGTCGTGGAACCGGCAGACCTGAAGCTTGTCAAAGAGCGCCTGATATGGCGGGGAGTTGACGCGATAGTCTTCCGTGCCGTCTTTGGACGAGTCCTTCAGTATGTGCTCAAAGATCCGCAGCTGACGCTCCTTCGGAATGATCACTGGATCAGAGTCACTCGCCAAATTTCCCAATTGATCGCCGTGCGCGAGCCCAAACCGGAAAATGAATTCCAAAGGGGGGCTTGAGGCACTGTTCCTAAGTTCAAACAGCAATTCCGCGGTCTTCTTCGCCCCGAAATGAAGGAGACGATTCGCTCCCCCGGAAGCCTCCACGTAGTTCGCCAACCGGTCCGAAGTGACAGCACGAAGGAATTGGAAGACTTCTAGAAAGTTCGACTTCCCGGAGCCATTCGCCCCGATCAGCAGATTGATCGGCCTGAGCGGAAGGTTCTCCACCGAAGCGATGCTCTTAAAACCCTTGATCGTGATGGAATCGAGAAGCGGCATACCTCACTTCCAGTCGTGGGCTGAGCATGCGCCTCGTGGCCCGGGAGGTCACGCGCTTGTTGGGCCAGCGCTGCCCGAAGCCACCGTACCGAACCGCGCCGCGCGGAACAGCGAGAGATCGAACGGGGAACGGCCCGTGGTCACCAGGTCCGCCACCACCTCGCCCACCACGCTGCAGAACTTGTAGCCGTGCCCGGAGAACCCGGCGGCCACCGTCACCCGCTCCGTGCCCGGATGGCGGTCGATGACGAAGTTCAGGTCCGGGGTCAGCGTGTAGAGGCATACCGCCCCCTTCACCAACCGCCCGCCCAGCCCAGGCAGGAATTCAGCCGCCACCGCGCGCAGGCGTGATTCGTCCCTCGCGCGCCACGTGCGGTCCACCGTCTCGGGAGTGCACACCTCGATCTCCGGACTTCGATACAGCGCGATCTTCACGCCGCCGGTCGCACCGTCCACCGCCGGAAACCCGTACGGCGTGCAATCGGGCGTCCGTTCCCAGATGTAGATCGGGAAGCGGTCGGGAAGGAAGGGCTCCACCCCGGCGCTCGGTTCGAACCACGCGAGCACCTGCCGCTCCACGGTGAACGGCACCCCCAGATCGCGCAGCAACTCCGGCGCCCACGGTCCCGGGGTGATGACCAACTGCCCCGCCTCCAGGCGTCGTTTTGAAGTCACGACCTCCACCCCGCTGACGGTTTCACGCCAGGAAATCACTGGCTCGTGCAGGGAAAGCGCCGCTCCGTGCCGTGTCGCTCGGCGGAGATGCGCTTCGATGGCGCGCTCGCAATACACCAGTCCCGCGGCCTTCTCGAACAAAGCCACGGTGCCATCGGGCACCACGAACTGCGGGAAACGCCGGCGCAGGTCGCGCGTCTCCAGAGCGTCGTGGGCAAGTCCGTACCGGCGCGCCGAACCCAGGCTTCCCTGCACCACCGCGGAGTCGGGCGCTCCCATCATCAGGCCGCCGGGGAGTAGCAGCAGCGGCTGTTCTTCCTCCGACTCCAACTCGCGCCAGAGGTCGTAAGCGCGCAGCAGCAAGGGCACGTAGGCGGGGTGTTCGAAATACGCCTGCCGGATGACGCGCGTCATCCCGTGGCTTGACCCGCGATCATGCGGGGGCGCATGGCGGTCCAGGCCCAGCACGCGTTGGCCACGGCGTGCGAGGTGCGCGACCACGGCGCTGCCCATGCCTCCGAGTCCCACCACGATGACCTCCCAGGTCGGCATGCAGGGATCGAACCGCGCCGCGCTGCACGAGGCAATCCGCGACTCAGTCTGTAAGATTCTGCGCGTGACCCGCGTTTACCGGGCGACGCCAAGGAGGTCCGCGATGGGATCCGCGATAGGATCCGCGGATGCGCGTCAGGGGTCCCGCCCCGGCACATGGCCTGGGTTCAGCCGGGGCGGGGCTCCTTTCCATCTCCACCGAGATCCCTCTCTCGTGGCGGTTTCGATTCGAGTCGGCGCCTGAGTGTCTCGGTGTGTCGAAGTTCGGGTGCCGGGAGGACCCTCGACTCGGCGTCCCGGTCGTCCCGGTCGTCCCGGTCGTCGCGGAGTCTGGCGGCGCGCCTACTTCGTTTCGGGCACGCGGCGGTTCTCGAGCTCAAACGGCGCGAACAGCCCGTAGCCCACCGTGGAGTAGGCTTCGCCGGGCGGAAGCCCGCCGACGGGTGCCTTCTGGAACATTCCCGGCCAGGCACTCCCCAGCGCGGGACCGTTGTGGTGCGGGCCCAGCGGATTGCGCAGCGTGCCGTACACGATGACCTCGACCCGGTTGTCCCCGCGCTTGAGGCGATCCGTGACGTCGCATTCCCACGGCGGCGCCGTGATCCAGCCCGCCTCCGCGCCGTTGACGTCGACCCGTGCCACCGATCCCTCCCACTTGGGCAGGCGCACGACATAGGTCCCCTCCCGACGGCGCAGGGTGAACTCCTGCCGGTAGGCCACGCGATCGCCATAGAACGGGTTCCCCTGCCGATCCCAGCCCTGGTCTGCCTGCACGCTCAGCGCGCGATCGGCGACCACGCGCCAACCCCGCGGCGCCGCCTCCAGCCCGAAGGTGCCCAACAGGTACGCCGGCTCGATCTCGTGCCACATGGTCATGGGCCGCGCCCGCAGCACCACCTCGTTCTCTCCCGGCTTCGCCACGCCCGCGATCGGGATCCGATGGAACGCGCGATCCAACCAGAAGCTGTCCGGGGCCCAAGCGACCGGCTTCCCGTTGCATTCGACGGCATAGAGATCCGAGCGCTCGATCACGATCTCCAGATCCGGCGGGATTGGCCCTGCCATTTCGAAGCGGTAGGTGAGCGTGAACCCGGATTCGTCCGGGAAGACTCGACGCAGACGCTCGTCGCGGAACTGCACCGCGTTGTCCCAGGGGTTGGCCGGCAGGCCGTGCTTTTGCCAGGCCAAGCGGTTGGCTTCGTAAAAGTAGATGCCGCGATGCGATGCCCCCGCCACCTCGAGGTCCACGTGATCCAGGGTGAGCACATTCGGTCCCAGCCGCCGGGCCAGGCAGTCGGTGTTGGACGGAAGCCGGTCCGCCACGGTCGCCTTCACGACCGCTGGCTTCAGCGTGGCGCCTTCGCGTCCGAACGCCAGCAACAGGCTGCCGGCCGGCGGCAGTTCGAAAGGCACCCGACGGCCGCCGCGCACCTCACTCGACGCCTGGGGTTCGACTCGGCCCGAACTCGGATTCCATCGTTCCACGCCGGCGAACGTCGTCTCCACCTCGCCGCGTGCGGGGTGGTCGAGACTGGTGTTCACGAGGAAGAGCAACTCCCCGTCGTCCAGGACGCGGCGGTGATGGAAGAGCAGTCCTGCGTCCCCTTCGTGACGGCGCACGACCACGCGATCCGGTGACAGATTGGTCGCCAGAGCTGCGACCAGGATCGCTTCGTCAATCTGTCGCCAAAACCGCTCCAGCGTGGAACGGGGGGTCGGAACCACGCGCGGCTTTCCACTTACGCGGTCCGGGGGGTCGCCGCACAACACCACGGCGCCTCCGGCCAGGGCAAAGTCGTCCAGCAACTTCCAGGTGCGTTCCTCGAGATTCTCGGTGCCCCGCGGGACCACCACCACTTCATAGGCGGCGCGACCCACCCGCAGCGTCGCGGCCGAGGCCCAGCTCCGCCGGCTTCGCGGCGCCCCACCCACGCTGCCTTCGCGACCGAGGACCTCCTCGCAGCCGAGGTCGTACTCGACCTGGGCGGCCTCCAGGCGCAGGAGCAGCTGGAAGAAATCGTCTCCCAGCGTCTTCAGCCGCGGTTCATTCCCCTGGTACATCCACGCGGTGGTCGTGGGTTCGAGCACCAGGACGCGGTTCTCCTGGCGACCCTGCGAGAGCGCGGCGCACAGCCGGGTCATAGCGGCCGCGTGCACATGGTAGCCTGGCCACCAGGGCGCGTGCGTGGAGAAGGACTGCGGATGATCACGCTTTCGCGCGCCGCGCAGGGTCATGTAGCTCAGGTGCTCGTCCATGGTGTTGATCCCCAGGACGAGCAGCCAGTCGGCGATGCGCTTCATGTCGACGAAGCGAAGGTCCCATCCCCCGGCACCGTACAACTCCACCAGGGTGCGCTCGCGTCCGAGTTGGTTGGCGAGGCTGGAAACCTCGCGGCAGATGCGCACGTTACCGAACTGCGCGTGCGTGTGCTCGGCATACTGGTTCATCAACACGTCGATCCCGGGACGGTGCTGCCAGGCGGCCATGGCCATGCTGTCCGGCACCCCGGCGGTATGCGGCCATTCGTGATCCCAATAGTGCCCGGTGAACTCGAGACCGCGCTTTTCGCAGGCCTCGTAGTAGGGCTTGGCCCAGCGCTCCACGAAGAGTTCGTGCAGGGTGGCGAAGTAGTGGTGCCGAACCTGGCGCCAGTCCCCGATCTCCGCGGCGAGGGAGGGCAGGTGCTCCGGGAGCTTCAACCCCCAGCGTTGCGTGAAACTCTCGGGCAGGTCGGCGCACCAGGGCAGGCCTCCTGCAGGCCGGATATTTGGCTCGTCGGTGAACACCCCTGGAATGCGCTTGCCGTACTGCGCGGCCACCTGGCGGTCGTAAGCACCGAGCGTCAGTTCCAGGAACTTCTCCGTCACGCCGGTGGTCAGCAGGTTCACGTAGGGCCGATCCCCGTTCCACGCCGACGGCTTGGCCCGCAGCACCCGCGCCTCCCACAACCGGGTGGCGCCTTCGGGCTTGGCGGCGCCCTCGGCCAGATCGGAAACATCCACCACCCCCGAGGCCGTCTCCGCCAGGACTCGGAACCGATCGGCGTCGCGCCGCCCCGGAGCGGTCACCTCGCTCACCTGGAGTCCAAGACCGACGGCATCCGGCATGGCCTCCATCACGGCGCCCCCGGCGAAGCCACTCGGATAGGAATTCTCGTCGTAGATCCAGACGTTCAGGTCGAGCCGCTCCGCCTCGTCGAGCGCCACGCGCCACAAGCGGAACCAGTCCTCACCAAGGTAGGGCGTCATCAGACCCGGGCGCGGATGGATGAAGACCTGACGCACTTCCTGGGCGGCGAACTGGCGCAGTCCGGACCGCACCTGATCCTCGGTCACCAGGTCGTTCCAGACCCAGAGCGGGGCGGAGGCATAGTCCCGCGTCGGCCGCGCGAACCCCTTGCGCACGGCCTTGAGATTCGGCGCCAGAGCCGCGGGTGCGGCAGTCTCCAGAAGCAAACCCACCGCACCCCACGCCACCCACAGCAATGCCAGCCATCGGGAACGATGCATGCCCAAGACACGCACGACCGTCCGGGGATTCCAACCCGATCTTGAGGTTTCCACGCCCCCGATTGCCCCGCCTCCGCCTCGACCCTCGGGCCCGGCGCCGGGGCCGCCCAGGCCTGAATCCTCGACCTCCCTTCGGCCCCTGCCGGAAGTCCCATGACTGATCCGCCTAGGGAAGCCGGCCAATTGACGCCTGCAGATCGGCAACGAAGCATAGGGTGCGATCGGCGAGCCGCCTGCGACACCCCCGAGCGCTGCCATCCCGCAGGTGGGCAGCACGAGCCGGCCCGCGTCCCTGACCCCATGAAAGGCATCGTCTTCACCGAGTTCCTGGAGATGGTCGAAAAGACCTTCTCCCCGGAAACCGCCGACCAGATCATCCTGGCCTCCGAACTGCCCCATGGCGGGGCGTACACCGCGGTGGGCACCTATCCGCACGCCGAGATGGTGTCCCTGGTGGTTCACCTCTCCGAAGTCAGCGCCACGCCCGTCCCTGACCTCCTGCGCACCTTCGGCCGCCACCTTTTTTCGCGGTTCGTGGCGCTCTACCCGGCGTTTTTTCCGAGTGGCATGGACACCCTCACCTTCCTCGCCGGGGTGGAAACCCACATTCATGCGGAGGTCCTCAAGCTTTACCCCGACGCACAACTGCCCCGGTTCGACACTCGGCGTGCCGGGGAGGACGAACTGGTGATGGACTACCGTTCCGATCGCGCCATGCATGATCTCGCCGAGGGCCTGATTCACGGCTGCATCCAGCACTTTGGGGAACGCGTGCACTTGCGGAAAGAGGTCGTGGACGGCACCGGAGGCACCTGTGCCCGCTTCGTCCTCAGGCGGGAGCGACTATGAGTGAGATCGAGCTGCTGCAACGCCGCCTGTCGCGCGAACGGCTCGCGAGGAAGGAGGCAGAACGCCTGCTCGAGGAGAAGAGCCGCGCGCTCTTCGAGACCAACCTCAAACTGCAGGAACATGCCACTCACCTCGAGGCCGAGATCACTGAACGCAAACGCACCGAAGCGCGCTTTCGCAACATCACCGAAAGCCTCGCGGAAGGTCTGCTGCTCGTCGCCCCCGACGGGGTGATCCTGTACGCCAACCAGCGCATGACCAACCTCATCGGCCACTCGCCAGGTGAACTGCTGGGCAAGACGATCCGTGACCTGGTCGTCCCCGCCGCGGAGGGCCAACCCGCGCGCGCCCAGTTCTGGGAGTTCGAGGATACCGGACCGGTCTGCATCACGGCGGATCTCGAGTTGTGCCACAAGGACGGACACCGACTCACCGCGCAGGTGCATGCCGCGCCATACTACGATTCCTCCGGAACCTGCCGCGCCATGATCGGCGCGCTCACTGACATCTCGGACCGCCGGCGCGCAGAGGCGGAGCTCGTGCGCCTCAACGATCGCCTGGTCGAGGCGTCGCGACTCGCGGGCATGGCCGAAGTCGCCACGGGCGTGCTGCACAACGTCGGCAATGTCCTGAACAGCGTCAACGTCTCCTCCACCCTGATCCGGGATCAGTTGCGTCAGTCGAGGTTGTCCCACCTCCTTCGCGCCATCGCGCTGCTGCGCGAACATGAGGCCAACCTGCCCGATTTCCTGTCGCGCGATCCGCGCGGACGCCAGCTGCCGGCCTTCCTCCAACTCGTCACCACCCATCTCCAGGAGGAGAACCTCCGCCTGCTGAAGGAAGCCGACGGCCTCGATGCGAACCTTCAGCACATCAAACACATCGTCGCCATGCAGCAGAGCTTCGCGCGCGTCGGCGGCGCCGAGGAAACCATCGCCGCCCGCGATCTGCTCGAGCAGGCGATCGAACTCCACACCGGCGCGCTCCAGCGTGACCACATCGAGTTGATCCGCCACTACCAGGCGCATCCCACCCTGCTCGTCGATCGGCACAAAGTGGTCCAGATCCTCGTCAACTTCCTGCGCAATGCACGACACGCCCTGGCCGAGGCGAAGGTGCCCACCCCGACCATCACCGTCCTCCTGGAAACCACTCCGGAACAGACGGTGCGCCTCGCGGTGACCGACAACGGGATCGGTATCCCCACCGAGAATCTCACGCGGATCTTCAGCCACGGATTTACCACCAAACGCGACGGCCACGGGTTCGGCCTGCACTCCGGCGCGCTGGCCGCCCGCGAGATGGGAGGGCGCATTACCGTCGCCAGCGAGGGGCCAGGCCGTGGGGCCACCTTCGCCCTCGAACTCCCGGCCGGCGCCGCCTCACGAAACCCTCTGCGACCTCCCGGATGAACCCCGCGCCCCCCACTCACCGCCGGATCCTCCTGGTCGACGACAACACCGCCATCCACGAGGACTTCCATAAGATCCTCGTCGGACGGGAGGCCGCGACCGCAGACATCGACCAGGCCGCCGCCCTGTTCTTCGGCGACCAGCCGAATCCGACCTCGGCCACGCGATTCGATCTGACCTGCGCCACCCAGGGAGAAGAAGCCCTCCTCCAGGTCCAATCCTCCCTGGCCGCCCACACCCCGTTTGCGCTCGCCTTCGTCGACATGCGCATGCCGCCGGGCTGGGACGGACTGGAGACCATCCGCCAGCTCTGGCAGGCCGATCCTCACCTTGAAGTGGTCCTCTGCACCGCCTACTCCGATCACTCCTGGCTGGAGATTCAGGCCGGACTCGGAACCACCGACCGCCTGCTCATCCTCAAGAAGCCCTTCGATACCATGGAGGTTCAGCAGATGGCGCTGGCCCTCACCGAGAAGTGGCACCTCCGCCAGCGCACGGAAAGTCGACACGCCTCGGCCGAGGCCGCGCAACGTCGCCACACCCAGGCTGTCGTCGAAACGCATCAGGCCCAGCTGCAATGCGTCACCGACCGCCTCCGCGCCCTCATCCCGCCCGTCCACGACCTGCTCGCCTCAGCCATGACCCTGGAAACCACCAGGCGGCTGGACCAGGTCCAGGGTCTCGCCCGGCAGTTGCGTCGGGACGGGGAGACCATCAGCCAGCTCGCACGCGACCTGCAGCGACTCGCCGCCCTGCACATCGGCCCCCCACTCCCCGGTGCCCGCTCCGCGCCGCTCCTCGCCAGCTGCCAGCGGGCGATCGAGGCCTCGGCCATCGTCGCCGGCCTCAAGGGTCTCAGGATCCAGGTCGAAACGCCTCCCGGCCCCCCGCCCACCGCCGCAGGAGACCCCGATGCGCTGGGACAACTCCTCCTCCTCCTGGTCGATATGGCGGTGCGGCGCGTGGACGAAGGAACCGTGCGGATAAAGTTCGAATCCCGGGCGGAGGCGAACGAAATCGACGTGTTCCTCCTCCTGCCTCGTGACACCCCGCCGCTGGAACCCTACGGCTGGGACGCGCAGACAGGGCCGTCAGCGATGTTCGCCCTGGCCACCCACCTGGCCTCTCTGCAGGGCGGAACCCTCGCCCCGCTCCCCCCCTCCGCCAAGGAGAGCGCGCACGCTATCGGGGTGGTTCTCACGCTGCCCCTCGGCGGGGCCAATCCCGTCCGCACCGCAGGCTGAAGACCAAGACCCGCACCGCCGGTGCCGGTCCCACCTCGCGACGGCCGCGCGTCAAGATTGCTATTGCTTGAGCTGGACCCGGATCCGGGTGCCGCCCTCGCCGATCCGCGGAGCGCGCATGGGACTGCGCTGCCAACAGGCCACACCCAGCAAGGCGAAACAGGCCCCGACCACCACCGCCAGCACCGCCAAGCCCAGGGACCACGAAGCAGAAAGGCCCTGCCATCGCACCAAGGCCACCGAAGCCGCCAGCAACCCCGCATCAACGACGAAACACACGATCCCCCAGCCCAAGGAAATCCGCGGGCGCGAGGCCAGACCGATCGCCGCCGGGTCCGACGTCTCGGCCCCCGGAAGCGGACGGAGCGCAGGTTTGGCTGGCGTGGGTGTTTCCCCCGCGGCGGCGGCCCCCTCCAGCACCGGGCTGGAATCCTCCGGGCCCGGGGACATCGGCGCACCCTCGGGAGGCACGGACACCGCCCCTGGCGCGGGGGCCGAGACGGCACGCAGTCCCGGCGCGACCTTGTCCACCAGACGCGAGGGTCGCGCGCGGGAGAGGAGGTCTCCCAGATCCCGGCCCAAAGCTTTGTTGCCCACGTCGGGAGTGGATCAGCCGAGGAACGCCTTGTGCAATGCGCGAACGGCCTTTTCGCCCTGCGCGAGATCGATCACCACCGAGATTTTGATCTCGCTGGTGGAAATCATGCCGATGTTGATGGCCTCGGTGGCAAGGACTTCGAACATCTTGCCGGCCACACCGGTGTGGCTGCGCATGCCCACGCCCACGATCGAGACCTTGCCGATCCCCTCGTCGGTCTGCACTTCACCGAAGCCGATCTCGCCCCGCAACTCCTCCAAAACCTTGCGCGCCTTGAGGAGATCGGGCTTGTCCACGGTGAACGAAATATCGGTCGCGCGCACCGAACCGCCGTGGCTCGCGCTTTGCACGATCATGTCCACGTTGATCGCGCCATCCCCCAGCCGCCGGAAAATCTTCGCGGCACGACCCGGCTGGTCCGGCACGCCGATGACGGTGAGTTTGGCCTGGTTCTTGTCCAGGGACACCCCCCGGATGACCACGTCCTCCATGCTGCGGGTTTCTTCTTTCACAATGGTTCCCGGATTGTCGTTGAGACTCGAACGCACTTCAAAGATCACACCGAACTTCTTGGCGAACTCGACCGACCGCAACTGCATCACCTTGGCCCCGGCCCCGGCCAACTCCAGCAGCTCGTCATAGGCGACCTCATCCAGCTTGCGCGCCGAAGGCACGATGCGCGGATCCGCCGTGTACACCCCGTCCACGTCGGTGAATATCTGGCACAGGTCCGCCTTGAGGGCCGCCGCCAACGCAATGGCCGTGAGATCCGATCCACCGCGACCCAGCGTCGTGATCTCCCCTTCCTCGGTGCGCCCCTGGAACCCGGCCACGATCACGACGTTTCCATCGTCGAGCAACCGATGCACCTCGCGCGGCGAGATGTTCTGGATCTTGGCCTTGGTATGGACGCCGTCCGTCACGATGCCCGCCTGGGCGCCGGTCAGAGACACCGCGGGAATGCCCAGGGCGTGCAGCGCGATGGCCGTCAGCGCGATGGTCTGTTGTTCGCCCGTGGCCAGCAGCATGTCCATCTCGCGCTCGCTGGGCAGCGCCGTGATCTCTTTGGACAACTTGATCAAGCCGTCCGTGACCCCGCTCATCGCCGAGACCACGACGACGACCTGGTCCCCGCGCGCACGAAACTCCCCCACCCGTCGCGCCACGTTCTTGATGCGATCCGTGTTGCCCACGGAGGTGCCACCGTACTTCTGGACGATCAAAGCCATGCGATCACCCCAAGGGCCCATCAGCGCCCCCCGAACAGGGGGCCCCGCGGAAATTGGGGACGGGGAGGCTGCCCTCGCCAAACCAAGCCGTGAAGGCGAAAAACAGACGAAACCCAGCCCGCTTCAGCCACGTCCGGTCCCCTACGGCCCGGTGGCCGATCTGCTTGCCCCACCGGTTCGCAGGCAACTCCCTCGGCCTACGCGGGTAAGCGCCTGCGGCAGGGCCGTCGTGCAGTTTCCCCATCTCCATGCCGCCCGCGTGAAAGCGCTTGGCCTCCGCGCGCCACGGCCACAGCGTGTCCGCGTGCCACGTCACCTGCTGCCCACGCTCCGTGCGTTCGCCGGCCTCGGCCTGGCCGCGCTGCTGGTCGGCCTCGGCACCGGCTGCGCCAGCCGCACCCCCCCACACAAACTCACCTGGCGCTCCGTCTCGCGCGGAGTCACCAGCGGACTCGACCAGCCTCGCCGCGAGGTGATCCGCACCGAGGCCGAATACTACCGGCTCTGGGCCAGCCACGCGGCCACCCTGCAACGCATGGCGCTCCCGCCCCACGTCGATTTCACCCGCGAAATGGTCGTGGTCGTCGCGCTGGGGAACCGACCCACCGGCGGTTACTTCGTCGATGTCGTCGATCTCGAACTCCAGAAGTCGACGCTCCGGGTGCTGGTCTCGGAACGCGAACCGCGCCCCGGCCTCCTCCAAATGCAGCAAGTCACACAGCCTTACCAGATCGTCGCGCTCCCCATCGTCCAGGCACGCGTCGAGTTCAAGACGGTGCGCGAACAGGCTCCGTCCCGTTACGAACGCAAGGTGCGGGACACGCCGTCCTCCAAAACCCCCGTCCGCACCACCCGCCCCTCCCGGAGCCACAATCCGCCCCTACGCTCCCCGCGCGACGCCTCGTCTCGCTAAACCTCCCGCTCCCCACCCAGTGCGCGCCCGCGGGGTGCGCTCCGGAGTCGCGACCATGGCGGGGACGACGGCGTTCTCCTTCACCGCGCAAAGTCCTCACCGCCGGGACCCCTTGACGCAGGAAAGTTGCGGCCTGTCGTTTGACACACTCGGACGCAACGACCACCGTGCCGACGTCTCCACTCGTCCATGACCCCCCTTTCGCGCCTCGGCATCGCTGCCTGCCTCCTGGTCATTGCAGGCCTCACGTTCCAGAGCCTGCGACGCAACGCGGGCCTGCCCGATCCCGACCGCCCGACTTCCCCGGCCCGCGCCACGGCGGCCGCAACGCCGCCCACCCCAGCGCCCACCCACGGCGCCCCGGACCTCGCTTCCGCCTCCACTCCCACTACCGCTCCCACTACCGCTCCCACTACCGCTACCGGTACCGCTTCCGTCACGGCCTCCGACTCCCACCGCATCCCGGCTCCGGATCCGCTTCCCACCTCGGTGCGAGGCCGGACCGACGCGTTCACCGCCTTCGCCGGATGGCGGGTGCGCACCGGTGATGGATCCGCAGTAACCGAAACCGAGCTCCGGGAAGGGGTTCAACTCGCGCAGGCGCGCCGCCTCGCGCTGCGTGAGTTGATGCTCCTCGACCCCAGACGCGCGCTGCGGGAGTCGGACACCCTCCCCTGGGCCGTACGCCAGTCGCTTCCCGAGTCCATCCGCGCCCTCCTCGAGGAACGGATCGCCGGGGTCGGACGACTCGAGGTGCTCTGCGCCCAATCGCTCCCCGGCAAGACCCCCGCCCACGCGCTGGCCCCAGCCTGGCTGCGCACCTTTCAGCTCGGCTCGCGGCGCTTCCACGTCCATCTCTACGGCCGGCGCCTCGCCCAGATGACCTCCGAAAAGGCCGCGCTGACCGGCATCGCCATCGAGGACGAACTGGTGGTCGACGAGAATCCGGTACGCCCGGTGGGACCCGACGAAGCGGCCGCGCTCTGGGCCAACGGCGTGATTGCCCATGACGCGCGTTGCGTGATGACGGGCGTCGCCGCGGAAGGCGCGCAGGGCGCCCTGCCCAC
>JADLFD010000469.1 GCA_020845805.1 Verrucomicrobiales bacterium
AAGGAGCATAGGACCTAACTATGCACGCGTCCTGACTGCTCCAAGGCATTGGTTTGGGGGTTGGAGGCATCCACTTTCTGACACGCTCCACTCTGCCGCAGATCGTCTCGCGCGGTGGGAGCGTGTGGCGTTCGGCAGAGATCTACCGCTATGCCACTTCCGCGTGAGCACGCCTGGTTGGCGGCCAAGACCTACGGCTGGGGCTGGGGTCTACCTCTTCGATGGCAGGGGTGGGTTGCGATGATTTGCTTCGTCATTGCCGTCTCCGCGGGGGCACCGCTTGCGCGCGATCATATTGGGGCTTTTGCGGCCTACGGCTTCACACTGAGTCTTGCGTTTGTTGCGCTGAGTTACTGGAAGGGCGAGTCGCCACGATGGCGTTGGGGACGAGACGACCGATGAAATCGCCCAAGCATCTACTGGTGGCAACGCCGGGAGGCGTCGCGCGGCTTGCTTGCGGCCGTCCTCCCGGCGTGGCGGAGCATCGGCGCTCGACTTTCAGAGGGATCTACTGCCAGGCAGCGGCTGGCTCCCCGCCGGAAGAGGTCCGGCCGAGCAGGGTTTGCCAATCATTTGGAGGCAAGGATGCCCAAGGGCCTCTATGGGCGTTGGAGGATCGGTGCGCGTCTTGCATGGATGGCTGGTATTCGGAGGAGCGGGATTGGGCGTTGGGCAGTTCCTCTGGGTTTAGGTGACGCGTTGGGGGGGTGACTGAGTGACAGGGTGGTTCGGGCGTGGATGCGCGAGGAGTTTCTCCTCGCGCATTTTTGCTTTTGGGTGGCGGTGGAACGTCGCCCGTGGGAAGCCCCCGGTCTTTGTCCAGATCCTCTGAGAGATTGGTTTGGGGGTTCATGGCTTCTTGCATGGCGCAAGGGATCGCGGTGATAAACCTAGGGTGATGCAGCGAAGACGATGGCAATTCCTGAGGCGGGCACTTTGCGCTTCCGTGGCGGTTGTGCTGGGGGGATGGGCTTTCCTTTCGTCGCGCGCGCAAGACCCCTCCGCCCCCAGTTTAACGATCCGCGCGGCGGCACCGCAGTCGGTAGAGCTCACCTGGCCCAGTGGGGAGGGTGACTTTGTCGTGGAGCGCACGCCATCGCTGACACCGCCCATTCCATGGGAGACGTTGCCGCAGGCCCCCGCGCTTTCCGGGAATCGGAGGATCGTCACTGTGACGGCCGCCGGCGGGCCACAGTACTACCGACTGCGAGAGGTCTCCGGCACGATGCTCACGGTGGCGGAGAGTTCGCCCGCCCCGGGCGAGCGCGGCGTGGCGGTGACGCGGGAGACGATCTTCCGGCTCACTGGCGCGTTGGCGCCGGATACCGTCCTGACGACTAACAACCTGTATGCCGTGGCGGGCGGGCGCCGGGTGCTGTCACGCATTGAACTGGGTGGCGATCGACGCACCGTCACGCTTTTCTACTTGGAACGGCTCCCGGCGGACGCGCGCGTTGAGGTGACGTTCGATGGCGTCGGGGTCTTTGATACCGCGAATCGTCCGGTGGATCTGGAGGGCGATGGCGTTGCTGGGGGCGCCGCGACCCTCCAGTTCCAGACCCTCTCGACCATCCCGTTGGCGACCACCGGCATCGAGGGTCGTGTGTACGCCTCGGAGAAGAACGTCGACGGCACCGATCGTCCGCTCTCCAACGTGACGATCAGCGTGGATGGCATGGAGGAGACTCTGCGTACCACGACGGATGCGGAGGGATTCTTTCGGCTGATGCCCTGTCCGGCGGGGCGTTTCTTTGTTTCGGTGGACGGGAGAACGGCGGTGGGCAGCCAGTGGCCGGGCGGGGCGTACTACCCGTTTGTGGGCAAGGCATGGGAAGCGGCTCCTGGCCGGTCGAACAATCTCGCGGGGGGCGAGGGCACTGTTTACCTGCCGTTGATCCAGGCGGATGCGCTCCGCGCGGTGAGTTCGGCCAGCGAGACCCGGATCACGTTCGCAGCCTCGGTGCTGGCGACGAACCCCGCGTTGGCCGGGGTGGAGATTCTCGTGCCGCCGAATGCTTTGTTTTCTGACGGCGGCACGCGTGGCGGCCAGGTGGGCATTGCGCCGGTGGCGGCCGACCGGCTCCCGGAGCCGTTGCCGGCCGGGTTGAACCTGCCCTTGGTCATCACCATTCAGACCGATGGGCCCAGCAATTTCGACGTTCCCGTGCCGGTGAAGTTCCCCAACCTGCCGGATCCTGCGACGGGTCTGAGGCTGGGGCCGGGCGAGAAGACGGTGCTCTGGAGCTTTAATCACGACACGGGCCGCTGGGAGCCGCAGGGAACCATGACCATCAGCGCGGACGGTCTGTTCGCGGTGAGTGATCCGGGCGTGGGGGTACGTCAGCCCGGGTGGCACGGCAGCGCGCCAGGAGGCAGCGGGGGTGGCCCCGGCCCTGAACCGGGCGGGGGCGGGTGCCAGGATGCGAACGCGAACGGCTTCTGCGACGAGGACGACGCCAAGCGGTGTGAGACCGACAAGCTGAAGACCATCTTCGCGGGTGTGGATGCCGTCGTCAGTTTTGTGCCGCAACCCGAGATGGGACCCCTTGGCTCCTGCCTGAACGGAGGTGCGCAGAACTTCGCCCAGGGGGTACGCGACTGCGGGATCGATCCGAAGGGCTGTCAGCAGACGGTGGCGGTGAAGATCCTCGATTTCTCCATCGATTGCGGGCTGAGCTTTGTGCCCACCTCCAAGGCGTTCAAGGAGGCGGTGTCGTGGATCAAACGGGTCAAAGGGTTGTTGGACGTCGGATTGGCCTATGCGAACTGGGAGTTGTGCAAGGACACCCCGCCCTCCCGACTCGATGGCGGCCCGCGACGGCATGCGGTCGTGGTGGGGGGATTCCCCACCGTGGCCAATCCGTTTCTGCAGCAGCATGAGCTGGAGACCCGGCTCCACCGACTTATCGGTCTCGTTTATGGCAATGCCGTGTGGGCCGAGATCGACCCGACGGAATGGCCGCTTTCGGCGGCCATCGTGAGGGCCATACGGACCGCTTTGGCAGCCGGCTCCGAGGGTGGTGCGGCGGTGACGAGCGCCGAGCGCGCGACCATTCTGGCGTTGGAACGGCCGGATCTCATCGGCGCGGGAGAGGTCGCCGCGCTCGTGGACCGCCTGGCGAAACTGGTGGCGGGCGAAGTCCCCGCGGAAGGCGGTCTCGACTTGGATCAGATCGAGCAGGAGGCCGATGCCCTCAGCGCGATCCTCACCGAGGTGACCGCTGCCGGATGGAATCGGATCTATGACGGATGGGCACGGGGTGCGGCGATCGCGAAATCGCTCTCCGAGACCGGAAGCGACGCAGC
>JADLFD010000470.1 GCA_020845805.1 Verrucomicrobiales bacterium
AACGGAGCGGCCGGCAGGTGGGGGCACAGGACCAGGGCCAGGAGAGGAACGAGGGATCGACGGGTTGTCCTCCGAGGCAGGGGGCATGGCGTGGGGGCGGGAACCATCTCGCGCTGCAGTCTCGTCCTGGCGGACGCGTCTGTCATCCCCTGTTGCGGTCACCGTGGGTGTCCGTGGCCAATGCGACCGAGTGCACAATCGAACGGTGGTGGGGACGAGTTCGGACAGGGTGCATACGGTGGGGTGGGGGCGAAGTGAGGGCGTGGGCCAGCCACCCACTTCCAACCCGTCGTGGTCAGCCGGCCGCGCCGGCCTCCGGCAACCAATGGAACTGCACCCAGTCCGCTCGATGGCGGCAGGAACTTTTTGGCGTCGCCGGGCGTCGTATGCCACTCTCCCCGACGCATCCCATCCCCTGACGAAACCAGAGCACAGACTCGGGCACGGACGTGTCCGGATCTCGGCGGTGTCGGGTGGTGCGATTCATAGTCTCACCATGAATTCACGACGCGATTTCCTCCGGACAGGTGCCATGGCGGGTGCTGCAACTCTTCTGGCTGGGATTCCTGGCGCCGCGCGTGCGGAAGCGGGGACACCGGAGTTCTGCATCTTCAGCAAGCATCTGCAGGGGCTGGGCTTTGATCAAATTGCCGACATCGCGGCGGGGGTGGGAGCGAACGGGATTGAGGCGCCCATCCGGCCTGGCGGCCATGTGGAACCCGAGCGTGTGGAAGAGGAGTTGCCCAAGTTGGTGGATGCGCTCAGGAAGTCCGGCCTCCAGCTCACCATCCTGACTTCGGGCATCAACGAGATCAGTGCCGCACAGCACACTGAGAAAGTGCTGCGGACGGCCAAGGCCCTGGGCGTGCGCCGATTTCGAATGGGTTTCTGTCGCTATGATCTCAGCCAGCCGATCTGGCCGCAGCTCGCCGCCTGGGGTGCGAAGTTCAAGGACGTGATTCGTCTGAGTCGCGAGATCGGGATCCAGCCGCTTTTCCAGAACCACTCGGGCCGCGACTACGTGGGCGGCCCGGTCTGGGATGTGTATTCCCTGATGAAGGACTATCCGGCCCGGGAGTGGGCCTTCGCGTTCGACCTGTATCACGCCACCGTGGAAGGCGGTAAGTCATGGCCGTTGGAGGTCCACCTGGTTCGCGACCACGTGGGGGCGGCCTATTTCAAGGATTTCAGGTGGGGCGCCAAAGGCGTTGAGACCTGCCCACTGGGTGAAGGGATGGTGAACCGGGAGGCGGTGGGTATGCTGAAGAAGGCAGGCTTCAACGGGCCGGTTTCGCTGCATGTGGAATACCTCGAGCCGCGGAGGAAGGAACCGAACTACGTGCAGGAAGCCATCGTAGCGACGCGCCGTGATCTGGCGGTGCTGAAGGAGTGGTGGAAGTAGTCGCGCGCGAAAGCGTATGCGTACGCGCATGCCTATGACTCGGCTGTTCCTGGGGTTCGTCGCGGCCTCCGTGCTGGCTTCGGAGGCGCGGGCCGCCGTTCTACCGGCACCGGCTACGACCCCCGCCGCCACGCCAGTGCCGGTGCTGCAGATGCTGGTGCCGGGGTTTACCGTGCGCGAACTGCCCGTCCGGCTGACCAGCCTGAACAATATCGAGTACGCTCCGGACGGGCGCCTGTTTGCGGGGGGCTATGACGGGCGGTTTCATCTGTTGCGCGACACGGACGGCGACGGAGTGGAGGATCGGGTGGACACCTTTTCTCCCGAGCCGAGTGCCAATTATCCGCTCGGCCTGGCGGTAAAAGAGGGCGAGCCGTACGCCGTGTTGGCGGATGAAGTAGTGCGATGGCGCGATGACAATGGCGATGGGATCCCCGATCGGCGCGAGACCGTGGTAAAGGGGTTTGATGATCCGGAGTTGGGGGCCGCGCCGTACCTCAATCATCGGCGCGTGGACAGTTCCATGGCCATCGCGTTCGACGCGGGAGGTACGCTCTACCTCACGATGGGCAACGCAGGGTACAACAACCCGTATTGGACAGACCAGGGAGGCGTGTCGCACTACGCGACGGACAAGCGGCGCGGGTGCCTGCTGCGCCTGGGGCCGGAGGGGAAGTTCGAGCACCTGGCTTCGGGCCTGAGGTATGTCATGTCGCTGCAGTTTAACCGATACGGCGACCTGTTTGGCACTGACCAGGAGGGGGCGACCTGGGTGCCCAACGGGAATCCATTCGACGAATTGCTGCATCTTCAGCCCGGTCGACACTACGGATTTCCTCCGCATCATCCGCGGTGGCTGCCGCAGGTGGTGGACGAGCCAAGCGTCTTCGATTATGCGCCGCAGCATCAGAGCACCTGCGGGTTTCGGTTCAACACTCCGACGTCGGGCCGTGGGTTGTTTGGTCCGGAGTTCTGGACGGACGACGCACTGGTCACCGGGGAATCGCGCGGAAAGTTGTGGCGCACCAAGCTGGCCAGGACTGCGGCCGGGTACCTTGCCCGGACCGAGCTGGTGGCCAGCGTTCCTTTGTTGTTGGTGGACTGCGCGATCTCGCCACGGGGCGAGCTGCTCGTTTGCGCGCACACGGGAAAGCCCGACTGGGGCAACGGTCCGAACGGGGAGGGGCGCCTCTTCCAGATCCGCTACACCGACACCACGGCACCGCAGCCCGTGCTTGCGTGGCCGTGGAGCGAGACGGAAACCGTGATCGCGTTCGATCGGCCGCTTGAGCCTTCCGACTGGGCCGACGCAGGGGCGCGCACCCGGGTATCTGCGGGTCGCCAGGTGGCGGCCGCCGACCGTTGGGAAACGATGCGTCCCGGTTATGCCGTGGTGGAGATGCAACAGGGGGACAAGCCCAGTGCGGTGGCGGTACGCAGCACGCGGGTGGGGCAGGATGCCCGGAGCGTGGTGGTGGAAACCGCGCCGCGCAGTCGGGCCTTCTCCTACGCGGTGGAGATCGGTCCTAAGGCAGCGGGAGGGGCTCACGGTCTCGACGTGGCGTATGATCTTTCGGGACTGAGTGCCGTATGGGTGGGACGCGATGGCGGTTCCTGGGGTGGTTGGGTGCCGCATCCCGATTTCTCGGCGGCGCGGGAGTTCACGCGAGGCAGCAGCGCGCATGACCGGCTGTGGAGGCAGTTGGCCACACCGGGGACGCTTACTTTGCGCGGGCAGCTCGATTTGTGGCAGATGCTGATTCCCGCCACCCAACCGGGATCGAAGCTCGATTATGTGCCGGAGCCCGAGACGGTGACCCTGGCTTTCCGGAGCGACGCCTCATTGCAGGTGGAAGTGGCTGCGCTTCCGGTGGAGCGCGTGAACGAGCGCGAATTGCGTCTGACGGTGAACGGCATGGCAGAGGCACGCTGGTTGGCGTTGACGCTGACCGTGGCGACCCCGGCGCGCACCTTGGAAGTCGCCTTCACGACGTCGCGCGACCCGCGTCCGCGGGCCGTGGCGTTGCGCCGATTCCTCGTGCCGTTTGCCACCCCCGTCGCGGCGCTGGGCCGGGCGCGTTCCATTCCGGAGATCGCGGGCGGCCGTTGGCGGGCGGGACGGGAGCTGTTTCATGGGAAGGCCGTGTGTGCCACCTGCCATCAGTTGCGTGGCGAGGGCGCGAAAGTGGGGCCGGACCTGGGGAACCTCATCCATCGTGACTACGCCAGTGTGCTCCGGGATCTGCTCGAGCCCAGCGCGGCCATCAATCCGGACGCCGTGGGTTACCTGGTGACCCTCAAGGATGGCGAAGCCGTCACGGGAACACGGGTGGGTGAGACCCGTGACGAGCTGCATCTGGCGCAGCCTGGCGGCACAGTTTTAAAACTCCCGAAGAGCGGCATCGAGAGGACGGAGCCGATGACCCTTTCCCTCATGCCCTCGGGGTTGGAGAAGATGCTCACCGCCGAGGAACTGCGCGATCTGATGACCTATCTGCTGGTGGAATCGGAATGAGCGGAGAGGCCGACCAGGGGTCGTGGCCGGGGGGCGTGGTTCGGCCCCGGGGGCTCGACAACATGGGGGGAACCCCGTTGTCTGGTCGCGAATCCGACCGACCGATGGACCGATCGATCGTGCCCCCGGCCGCAGTTTACAGGGATCGATGCCTATGAGAGCTCTGACCTCACTCTGTCTGCTCCTGTGTTTGGGAAGTCCGCTGGCCCTCCGCGCTGCGGAGATACCGGTGGTCGACAAGACCCTCGTGGCCTGGGTGTCGCCGTCGAACCTGGTTCAGCGTGGGGGCAGCGTGCTGACCCTGGAGGATTCCCAGGCCCGCTTTGACGCCATCGTCTTTGCGGAACTGGCGGAATCACGGTGGATGGCGGGTAGTGATTTTCATCGCCGGACCCTGAAGACCCAGGAGGGCGTTGCGAGGGAGACGGCGAGTGCGGGGGAACTCGTGCAGATCGCGGTGGTGAACCGGGGTCCGGAGGTGATCGTCTATCGGAATGGCGTGGAGTACTCCCGACATGCCGTGGCCCAGCCGCAGATCTACGACGAGGACAGCTTGGTGTTGATCGGGCCGAGGCACCGAGGGCAGGGGAGTTTCTTTGCTGGAGAGGTGGAGGACGCGCGGATCTACGCGAGTGGCTTGAGTGCGGAGCAGTTGCAGGCGCTGAAGCCGAACGTGGAAGGACCGTTCAAGCCCTGGGCCTGGTGGACCTTCGATCAGGAGTCGGGCGAGGAGCGCACGGGTCGGTTCCCGCATATCCAGCTGACGGGAGGGGCGGTGGTGCGTGACGGTCGCCTGGTGTTGAACGGGACGGGCGCCACGTTCAGTGCGTCGCGGCGTCCGTTGCCGTCGGCCGGAGCCGACGCTGAATCGCTGCACTACCACCTCCTCCATCCAGGGGGCGACAGCCTGCCCGGGGATCCGAATGCGGCCTTCTACCTGGATGGCGTTTACCATCTGCACTACATCCTGGCGCATCCATGGAAGGGCGGCACCTCGTTCTCCTTTGTGCACGTCACCAGCCCGGACATGCTGCATTGGACGTGGCAGCCGACGAAGCTGCAGCCGTC
>JADLFD010000471.1 GCA_020845805.1 Verrucomicrobiales bacterium
CCCGCACCACCAGCAATTCCCCGGCTCCATCGCGCCGCCATTCGGCCGCCACAATCGGATGCGGAAGTCCGGCGGCCGCCCGCGCCGCCTCCCAACCCAGCGGCTTCGACGCCGGGGCCACGTCCAGCCCCTGCCACGCGCGAAGCTGCGCCTGCGTGGGTTCCCCATCATCGAACAGCGGGACGATGCGGAACGAAAGGAAGCCGCTCAGCAACCACGCGGCCAGCGGCACCCCGAAGACCACGCCCGCCCACGTGTGGAAGCCACGAACACCACGGAACTGGAACCCGCGCCCGTTCCGTGAGGCGCGGCGCCAGGCCAGGGCCAGCCCGGTGAGCACCAGCATCAGGGCGCCCAAGGACAAGACCCGGCCGGTGGTGCGCCAGGCCAGCACGTGCTGTCGCAGGATCGCCGGATACACCCAGTGCGTGACGGCCCCCACCCAGTTCCACGCGCGCTCGCGGCGGCCGGTGTCGCGCACCACCTCGCCGGTACGCACGGAGACGTACAGTTCCGTCCCCGCCACGTCCCCCAGGGACACACGATGGAACGGTCGCAAGGCATCCAGCGGACTCGAGACGGTCCACTGGTCGAGCGGGATCGGCCCGGTCACCCGAACGTTTCCTGTCGTGAGCCCGGACCGGGCGGCAAACCGCCGCGCCACTTCGGCGGCCTGCGCCGACGTCACCTCCGGCAACGGGCTTCCTTCCTCCGCAAGGAAGGTGCTCCAAGGGGCGCCTCCCTCAGGCCGCAGACGATACACGGCCCGCCCCAGAAACTCACCGAGCAGCACCGGCGACGCACCGTCCCCCGCGCCCGCGCGTCGCGCCATCTCCGCGGGATCCACCGTCCAGCCCAGCGCAGGCAATTCGCCGGCGCCGGCCAGTCGCTCGGCGCGCGTGAGGCTTGGAAACCCCACGTACATCATCACCACACCGCTCAGCAGCCAGGCGAGGACCAGCACCCCGAGGAGGCTGCCCAGCCAGCGGTGGATCCGTTGGAGGCGACGGTTCATCCGGGGCTAGAAGCGCAGCCGCAGTTCGACCTCGACACTGGCCGGAGCGCCCACCAGGGCCTGGTTGCCGTAATCGTCCTCGGCCCATGCCAGGTATCGTTCATCGGACAGGTTCCGCCCACGCACGGTCAGGGTCGCATTCCGCCACTGGTAGGACGCGTAGGCCCCGAGCAGCGCATAGTCATCCATCTCGAACCGCGGGCCCGACGGGTCGTTCCCCAGGCGGTCGCCCACGTACCGGTAGTCCGCCCCCACCTCGAGGCCGAAGGGCAGCCGATAGCTGATGAATCCGCCCGCCGTCTGCTGCGGCACATTCGAGGGACGCGCCCCATCGTCCGCGAATCCCGGGTGATCCAGCTCCGCGGAGAGCACGGAGGCGTTGACGCCCAGGCTCAGTCCGTCCACCGGCCGGATCACCGCCTCCACTTCCACGCCCTGGGCCAACTGTTCCCCGGCCTCGACACCCACCCGTTCGTTGCCCTGGCGGAAGGTGCGGATGCGGTCCTTCTCAATGTTGAAGTACGCCAGCGTCGCCTCCACGCGGCCGTCCCACGCGGTCTGCTTGTAGCCGAATTCGAACTGGCGCGATTCCTCGAGCGAGAAGCCGTAGCCGCGGAAGGCGGCGCCCCCGAGATTCACAAACGACCGCGGCGAATTCGCCGACGTCGAGTATTGCCCGTAGAAAGCCCCCTCCTTCGTGGCATTCCACACCACGCCCGCGCGGTAGCTCACCGGATCGAACGACTTCGAAAACGTCGCGCCGTTGTCCCGGTTGAAGACTTCGTTCTCGATGTGGTCGTAGCGAAGCCCGCCCACCAGTTTCAGGTCGGGCAGCACGGCAAACTGATCCTCCACGAAGGGCGCGGCCTGCAGGATCTCGTAGTCCGCTCCCCGCTGCGAAGGTCCGGCCGCGCCGCTCGCCTGCAGATACGAGGGACGCTGCGGATGGAAGGCATCCACGGCGACCGCGCCGCTCGGGAAATCCGCCAGGCGGAAGAAGTCGGTGCGCTTCACATCAGCGCCGGCGGCCAGCCGGTTCTCGAATCGCCCGAGCTCCTTCTCGAAGGCCGCCTCGAACCGGTTGCCGACCAGGTTCTGCTCGTGCTCCACGATGCCGAGGTCGCGGAGCGTCACCGTGCCGGCCGCGGGATCGAAGGCGTAGCCCTCGGCGTTGCGCCAGTCGCGGTTCGCGAGCGAGCCGTAGGTCAGGTTGCGCAGGGTCACCGTCTCACTCGGCGTCCATTCGGCGCGCAGCCGAAGCCAGTAGGTCTCGGACTTCATAACATTGTCCGAGACGTTGAAGTTGGATCGCGTGAGCCGCGGATCAGGTTGCCCATTCACAAGCGGCACGCCGAAGTAGGCTTCGAAATCGTCGTGCAAGGCATCCGCATGCAGCGTGACGCGGAAGTCCTCGCTGACGTCGTACCGAAGCGCCGCCGAGACATTGAGCAGTTCCTCGCCGGACTGGCGGCGGAAGGTGTCCGTCGAGGCCCGGCTGACATCGGCCCGGAAGCTCAGGCCGGTCTCGGCCACCGGCCCGCCCACGCCGACGCCGAGGCGCGCCGTGTTCCAGCTTCCGTAGCTGGCCAGCACGTCGGCTTCAAAGCGCTCGGGGTTGGGCACCTTGGAGATGAAGTTCACCACGGCACCGACCGCGCCTTCGCCATGCAGGACGCTGGCCGGCCCCTTGATCACCTCGACGACCTGCAGGTTGAAGGTGTCCAGGGGACGCGCCCCCATGGCGGGATTGATCAGCCGGATGCCATCCCAGAGCTGCGAGACATCGTCGCCGGTGAACCCGCGCGCGGAGAAGGTGGCGCCGTTGCCGGGGGATTGCGCGGAGGTGAACCCCACGATGGCATCGACCGCTTCCTGCGCCGTGCGCAGGCCACGGGCCTCGAACGCCGCGCGATCGAGACGGAACACGCTCGCCAGCACGTCCACGACCGGGATGTCGAGGCGCGATCCGGTCACCGCCGGCGACGCGAGATCCAGGGGATCCGCCGCGCGCGAGCCATGGACCAGCATGGGTTCGAGCGATTCCGGCACTTCGGGGGCGGGCGGGTTCTGGGCTGCGGCATCCAAGCCGGCCATGGCCACGACAACGCCGATCCGCAACGGGAGGGAGGAGGGAGACATGGGTGGGAGGCGAATCGTCGCCCGCAGGAACACCGCCTGAGAGGCGCCCGGCATCCGGGCACACGTCCTCCATTCGCGTCGGCTCCGGGGAAAACCCGGTTCCGACACGGCACGAGGCGCCCGCCGCACCCGGTCAGGGCACGGCGTCAGGCAGCGCTGCGGACCGACTCAGTGGAAGTCCTGGCGTTCGGCGCTCGGGGTGAGAGTAGAGCGCGCAATCCCGGTGCCAGGCAGGAAGCCCGAACCGGAAGCAACGCGGTGGTGGATTGCTTCGAGTTTCATGTGTTGTCTTTTGCCGTTTTCGGCTTTGGTTCCAACCGATGCGGGGCCGCGGTGGTGCGGTTCTGCCGGGAACCCGAGGCGCTCCAACACTCCGGGGTCACGACGGGACGCACGGGCCCCGCATCCTTACTGCGTTAGGAAGAGAAAGTCAGAGTTGCATCCCTGCTCAGTGCTTGTGCCCGTGGTGATCATCGTCCTTCGGGTACTCGAACGTGACGTTGGAGAATTTCGCACCGCGGATCTCCACCTCCGGTACGGTGGCCGTAAACTTCTGCACCTCCTTCAGCCAGGCCGCCTCGGCACGGTACATGGAGGTGTCGCCACTCGTTTCTCCGGACGCCGCATTTGCCACCGGCTCCAGCGTCAGTGCATTGGTTTTCCCCGCGGCCACCACACTCAAGGCAATCCCCTTGAGCGGCACGCGCACAAAATTCTCCACGTGCGCGTCCATCACCCAGGCGGTCAGCGAACCCGCCTTGGCGTCGTGGAAAACGTCGAGATGAAACTGATGCTCGCCTAGTTCCACCGCCACTCCGCCATGAACCGAATCATGGTGGTGCCCGCCACCTCCCGCTCGTGTGGGACCCGAGTCGCCACAGCCCGAAAGCAGCAGCGCGGTGGTGGCCCCCAGCATTCCCGAAATGAGAAATCGGTTGGTCTTCACGGCTCAGTTCCTAGCACATACTCCACACGATAAAAGGCCGCCCCCGCGTTTTCCGGGTGCGCCAGGGTCCACGTCCAACGTCGGCGGACCGGCACCGATTCCAGCGATTCCTCCACGGCCGCGGGAACCGGTTCCAGCCGTCGCCACGGTCCGGTCGCCGCCTGTGCCGTCGCCAACAACGGAGTGACGTCGCTGGCGGTGGCCACGACCAGGCTCGCGATGCGCAGCCCTCGCGCGTCCATCTCCCCGCCCAGATTGATCGCGATCGAGGGCGCCACCGCCGGCGCTGAATCGGCCACCTTGGGGTCGGTGCCGGTCGCGTACTCCTCAAGATTCGCGCGGCCGTCGCGATCCGGATCAGAGGCAGCGCCGATCACCCCATGATCCGAAATTCCAGGCCAATTCCCCTCCTGCCACCGAGCGAAGGCCCCCTTGGGGGCCACCGGCACGGGCTCGACCTGGAACTCGATCGGAGTCGGCGCGCTGACCAGGTTGGTCGCCTCCCCGGTCCTCCGACCCACAACCTGCAACCAGACGCGATACACGCCGTTGCTCGTGAACCCGA
>JADLFD010000472.1 GCA_020845805.1 Verrucomicrobiales bacterium
TCCAGAAGCCCAACACCGCACCCGACGTGCTGGTCTCGACTCAGGTCGTGGAGGTGATCCGGGGTCCGTATGCCGATCTCGTGGTCCAGGGCGTCACCGCACCGCCGACGGCGACCAACAACCAGGAGATCACCGTCTCCTGGACCGTGCGGAACCAGGGCATTGCGCTCACCAGCACCGAGGCGTGGACCGATCGGGTCTACCTGACCACGGATCCTACCGGCGCCACCGGCCGCACCCTGCTGGGTGCGTTCGGGCGAGCGGGGCGATTGGACGTCTTGGAGTCCTACGGGCGGACGGTGGAAGTGGTGCTTCCCGCGAGTACGCAGGGGCGCCGCTATCTGGTGGTGGAAACGGGCGGACCGTACGAGGCGGTCTTCACGGACAACAACAGTGCGATCTCCGGGGCCATCGACGTCACCTTCATCCCGCCACCGCAGTCGGATCTCGAAATCACGCGCGTGACTGCGCCCTCCGAGGCCCTCGACGGGGCGGCCATCGATGTCTCCTGGACCGTGCGCAACAATGGTCCAGACCCGGTCTTCGATTCGTGGACCGATGTCGTCTACCTGGCGCCCAATGGGAGCCTCTCGGGCGCGACTGTGCTCGGCTCCTTCCGAGTCGATCCTCCGCTGGATGCCGGCCGCACCTACACGCGCACCGTCTCTTTCACGCTCCCGTCCAAAATCCAGGGCGTTTACGCGATTGTCGTTCGCACCGACGCCAACGGGGCCATTGACCCGGCCCGGGCGGCCAACAACCAGATGCCCTCGGGCGCGTTGACCATTTCGCTGCGCACACGACCAGATCTGCAGGTCACACAGGCCAACGGACCCGAGACCGTCACTGCGGGCGCCGCCATTGATGTGCGCTGGACGGTGAGCAATCTCGGATCCTCCCCGACCCCGGTGGGCGGTTCGCGCTGGCTGGACGGCGTCTATCTCTCGCTCAACAACACTCTGGATGGCGGGGACCTGCTCCTCGGTTCCCTGGACAACGGCCAAGCGCTGGCGCCCGGTCAGAACTACATCAGCACCGCCAATTACCGACTCCCGCGCCAGTTCTCGGGGAACATGTTCCTCATCTTCGCGCCGGATTATACCAACGTCGTCGACGAGGCGCCCAACCCGGCACCTGACTACGTCGCGGTGCCCATCGCCATCGATGCCATCCCGGTGCCGCCCCCGGATCTCGTGCTCACCTCCGTCACCGCTCCGGTGGAGGCGTTCGACGGCACCCATATCGTGGTGCGCTACACGGTGGAGAATCGCGGACCGGGTCCCACGTCCATCGCGTCCTGGACCGACTCCCTGTGGCTGACGACCACGAAGGAACGCCCGAATCCCTCGACCGGTGACATTGCACTGGGGTACTCCGGCCACTCCGGCGTCCTGCAACCGGGTGAACGTTACGAGGCATCCCTCAGCGTGCGCCTGCCGTCCGAGATGCGCGGGCAGTTCTATATCACCGCCTGGACGGACTCCTCGGATGCCGTCTTCGAGACGGCGCTGGCGACCAACGTCAACCCGGACGCGCCTTCCGATATCCAGGGCAGCAACTTCAAGGCTTCCACCCCGATCAGCATCCTCCTGCAGCCGTCCGCCGACCTGGTGGTCACCCAGGTTCTCGCCCCGACCACCGCGCTCGGCGGCAGCCAGGTGACGCTGACCTGGACCGTGAAAAACGAGGGGGCGATCGCCACCCAGGTCGACCGCTGGGTCGATGCGGTTTACCTGTCCACGGCCCCCACGCTCGACGAGCGCGGGGCTGTGACCACTCGCGTCTTTGCTGCGCCCAATTTCGGGACCTTGCTCCCCGGCCAGTCGTACACCCAGGTGGCGACCTTCACCCTGCCGCCCTCCGCCGAAGGCTCGTACTTCATCGTCCAGACCAACGAGAACCCCAACATCCTCAGCGATGTTGAAGACCAACTCTTCGCCGAGGTTGAAGCCATCATCCGCCGTGCCGAGCGCGAACTGGGTCGTCCGCTGTCTGAGGTGAACCTCGCGGATGTGCGCCAACTGACCCCGGGCCAGTTGCGCCGGATCCTCACTGATCCCAACCAGTCCGCCCCCGCCCTCGTGTTTGAGGGACCCTTCACGAAGAATAATCAGCGCGGCGCAGCGTCCACCGTCACCAACCGCCCACCCGACCTGGTCGTAAGCAACGTGACCGTGGTCGGGTCGGTGTTCTCCGGTGAGAAGATCTCCGTGACCTGGACCGTGACCAACGCGGGCGCTAATCCGGTCTTCGCCGGAACCAAGCAGTGGTCGGACTGGGTGCTGTTCTCGGAGAAAGCGGTCTTCGATCCCGACGCCGTAGCCCCCCTCGGGAGTGTGGTGCACGTGGTGAACGAGCCCATGAAGCCGGGCGACAGCTACACGGTCACGGCCTCCTTCGAGATCCCCGCCGGCATTTCCGGCGATCGGTATCTCTTCGTGGTTACCGACCCGAATATCGGGTTCTACCCGCGCTTCAGCATCAACCTGAACGGGACCGGTGCAGGGGCGTTTCCCGACTGGCCGTCTTTCTTCGCCCACCGCGTCTGGGAAGGGGCCACCAAGGCCAATAACGTCGGAATGGACGACACCCTCGTCGTCTATCGCGAGGCGGACCTCCGATTGACCGACGTCGTGGCTCCGGCAGGAGCGGATTCCAGTGGCACGTTCCAGGTTCGTTTCACCACCGTGAACGACGGGACGCGCGCGACGCGCACCGATGGTTGGCTCGACTCGGTTTATCTCTCGCGAGACACCGCCATCGACGCCTCCGACAAGCTGATCGGCACGATTCGTCACCGCGGTCTGCTGGAGGCCGGAGCGTCCTACTCCGACGTCATCGAGGCCAGGCTCCCCGACAACATCAGCGGCGAGTTCCATTTGATCGTTATCACCAACGCCGGGTATGGACCCGGACTGGGTGACGATCCCACGCGGTTCCCGGGCGTAATTTCCACCACCAACCGGCCGGCTCTCAACGAATACCGCGGCACGGCGCCCAACCACAAAGAAGTCCCGTTCACCGTGCGGTTCGTGCCCGGACCGGATCTCGTGGTCAGCGAGGTGTCCTCCACCGAGCGGGTGCTTGTGGGCCGCCCGTTCACCGCGACCTGGACCGTGAAGAACAACGGCGCCGGCGTCGTTCCCGACCGGCAGTCCAAATGGACGGACTCCGTCTATCTCTCGCGAGATCAGTTCCTCGATGTGCGCAGCGACCTGCTCGTGGGCGCTTTCGACCACCAAGGGGTGCTGGCGCCCGGAGCCACCTACTCTAAGACGGCCAACCTGAACCTGCCCCGAGGGGTGGTGGGGGCCTACTACGTGTTCGTCCTCACGGATCCGATCTTCGGCAGCCAGGCCCGAGGCCAGTTGGTCGAGACCGCGGAAACCAACAACAGCCGTGCTACTCCGATCCCGATGCTGATCGAGTTGCCGCCCCCTTCCGACCTCCAGGTGGATGCGGTGGTGGTGCCCTCCTCGGGCACGGTCGGCGGTACAATCAACCTCACCGCCACCGTCACCAACCGCGGCGTGGAACCCGCCGTGGGCAAGTGGTTCGATCATTTCCACCTGTCCGCAGATGGCATCTGGGATTATGGCGATCCCTTGCTCGGAACCGCGGGGCCGCCCGATCAGGGACGCAGCCTCGCGCCCGGCCAGTCCTATACCGTCACCATTACCGTGTCCCTCCCACCGGCCCTGCCGGGGTCGTACCGTGTCATCGCCCGCACCGACGCCTTCAACGATGTCCACGAGGGCCCGCGCGATGACAACAATCTCACTGTCTCCGCCGATGCCGTGGCGATCGCGGTCCCCACGCTGGTGGTCGGGATCCCGGCGACTGAGAACCTGCCCGCGCGCGGTCAGACCTTGTACCGCGTGACGGTGGCCGCGGGGCAGACGTTGCAGATCGATCTCGCCGCCGCCGCCGGATTGCACGAGGTCTACGTGCGCTATGAGGCGCTCCCGAACTCGATCGAGTATGATGCCGCCTTCGAAGGCGCACTCGCCGCAGCGCAGTCAGTGCTCGTGCCCACCACCAAGGCGGGGACCTACTACATTCTGGCCCGGTCACAGGGCCCCGCCGCGGCCATCACGCTGAGTGCGCGCTACCTGCCCTTTGCCATCACCTCGATCACTCCGGACACTGCCGGCGCCGGGAGGTATGTGACCATGACCGTGCGTGGCGCCCAGTTCTCGCCGCAGGCCACGCTCAAGCTCATCCGACCTCAGTTCGGCGAGTATGTACCGGTGAGCTATGCGGTCGCCGACGCGACGCGGATCGTCGCCGTGTTCGACCTCCGCGACGCGCCCCTCGGACTCTATGACCTCCAGGTGACCAATCCCGACGGCGCGGCGATCCGCCTCCCGTACCGGTTCCTCATCGAGCCCGCACGTCCGCTGGATGTGACGGTGGGATTGGGCGGCCCGGATGTGCTGCTCCTGAGCAA
>JADLFD010000473.1 GCA_020845805.1 Verrucomicrobiales bacterium
CGGGCGCGCAGGAAGCCATGCCGACGCGAGCCGAAGTGGATCGGCTGCTCAAGCGTCCGCAGGCGAAAATTACTCTCCGACCGGATCTTCGCACCCGCGACTCCCGACGCGGCAGCCCGGACCGCGGAACGGCGGAGAACGCTGCGGGCCGCGCCGAACAGCTCAACGTTGGCGAGTGAATTCCACGTCGTAGCTTTCGCCCACTGCGGCCTGGAAATAGACCCCGTACAGCTGGTCAGTCTGGGGGAAATAGGAGAGGCGATACGTGCACCCCGGGTAGTTCACGTCCTGCAACTCCAGGAATACCTTGAGCTTACCGCCGTCCTCCGTGGCCTCCGCCCGCGCGACATGGATGGGCTGGGGATTGAAGTAAGCCGCCTCCAGTCGACCGGTGGTGGTGTCGACGGAACGTACGTCGATCACGTAACCGCCATCCGCGCGCTGCCACCGGCCCACGAGCACCCCCCTCCCCACGGCGGCCGCCACCGGGGCTGAGGTCGAGGTCGAGGTCGACACGTTCGAAATCGGCGACTCGCTTCCAACCGCGGGCTCGCGCTTCGCGTCGCACGCCGTGAGGAGCAGTCCCGCCACCAGTCCCGCCACACCTCCACAGAGCCCTGGCCCAGCGCGCATCCAGTATCTCCATCGACTCCACGCGCCCGCGACGGAGGGGCCCGGGCGCTGGGACGTGAAGCATCGTCGGGCGAATCGCGGTCGTCGTGACATCACAGGAGGTGGGGGAGTCGGGGTGCGGGGAGCACTCGCGTGAGTTTCCGGTTGCCAAGTCCGGGTCCGCGGCGGTTACCTCGACGCCACGGTTGGGGCGATTGGCGCAGTGGCTAGCGCAGCTCCTTTACACGGAGTTGGTCGGGGGTTCGAATCCCTCATCGCCCACCACCTTGTCTACCCTCGCTGGGTCGCCATCCACTCCACCACAGCGTTGGCCATCAACGACGCGTAGGCCTCGGAGAAAACATGGTCCGAGCCCGGGATCTCGATGAGCTTCCGCTCTGGTCCCGCGCCCACCATCAGGTCCCGCGAATCCTGGATGGGCACCACGTCATCCTCCGTGCCATGCACCAGCAGCCACGGCAGACGCACGGCGCGCGCTGCGGACGCCACGCTGTGCAGACGCGTCAGGTCGTCCATGTAAGCCTGCGACAAGGGGCACTCCGGTTTGTCCCACATCAGTCCCGCGCCCGGGGTGATCGTCCCGAACTCGCGCTGGGTGAAAGCGGCGGTGTGCGCCATGCCGGCCAGCGACACCAGCCATCGAAGGCGCGGATCCCGCGCGGCGCGCAGCACGCCCACGGCGCCGCCCATGCTGTGCCCGGCATACCCAACCTGCCATCCCGGCAACGCGTCCAGGACGGCGCCAAGATCCTCGACCTCGGAGGTGATCGTGCTGTCGGCAAACGCGCCTTCGGAAGCGCCGTTGCCGGCGAAGGAAAGCCGCAGGGTGGTGATCCCAGCCTGCGCCAGGGCCTCCGCCAACACCACCAGCAGCGGACGATCCTTGTTCCCGGTCACCCCATGGCCCAGCACCATCAGCCGGGCCTCGTCCGCCCGCCCCGCGTGCACGGCAAAATCCAGCCGCTGCCCGCGCGCGTTCCGGAGCACGCTGGGAATGGATCGGTTCATGAGCCGATCATGGCTTTTGCAGCACAAAGGGGTCCAGATACTTTGCGCCGCCCGGCGTGAATTCCGGGTGGTGCAGGTCGCGTACCTCGGCGAATCGAAACGCACCCGGCTCCACGGTCGAACCGGCGAGCGCCCCCGGCGACACCGCCTCCGCGCAAGCCGCCCATACTCCGGCCACCCCGCGCGCCACAAAACGGACGCGCTCCGGCTTCTTCTCGTGCGTGCGGGCGAACGTCACCACGGTCAGAAGGTCGTGGACCCGTTGCTGGAACAGGGAGTGCGAATACCCGAACGTATACGCCGCCGCCTCGCGCGGATTGCGCACCCGGCGCGTGTGTTCGAGGGGCTTCCCATCGGCTAGGAACTCCCCCTGAGACAACAGGTCCACTCCCACCACCGTTTCTCCCGCCTCGAGCAGCGCTTTCACTTCCGCGGTGGGCTGACCGTCCGCGTCGTACAACCCGGCCTTGCCCTGCGGGGTCGGGAGAATGCTCACCACCCGCCGGTCGTTCTGGGGATGGAGGAAGACCACCGGCAACGATTCGCCATGCGTGGTGTTGTGCAGCAGCCCGGCCATCTCGAGGTGAGAACCACGATCGTTCTTCGTGCGCATTTCCCAAACCACGGCCCCGGCCTGCGCCAAGGTGCGCCCCAGCACGGTTTCGATGGCCGGTTGGATCACCGAGGCGCGCCCCTCCGGAGTGGCTGCAGCCTGGGCAAGCTGCGCTGCAGCGTCACGAGTCAGCCATTGGACGAGTTGCCGCTCGAAAGCGTCGCCCGCCGCGGGTTTGGGATGCTGCGCGTCCCAGACCGTGAGTTCGGCACCCGTCAACCGTGGATAGTCCTGTTCGAGCACGGGCTCGGCCAGCCCCAGCCCGAGATGCTTGTTCATCCAGGAGTACATGGCCGCACGGCTCACGTAGTTGTAGTTATGCCCGAAGTGCGGCAGGTGCTTTAGGCTCACCTTGTCCCCAGCCCCCAGGAGCGCGTACAGGCGCTGCAGCTCCGGAAACCCTTTGGCCGGCATCTCGACGGTCCAGTCGTTGGCGCCGGTGAGTCCCTGCGGTTTGGGAGCGAAGAGCGCCGCCAACTCGATGTTGCCGGTGTCGACGCGCAAGCCCGAGGCATTCTCGCAGGTGCACCCGCCCTGCATAGCGGTGGACACCATCACCGCGGGAAAGGCGACCGCGGGACGCGGATCGATGGCCCCGAGCAGAAAGGTCTGCGTCCCGCCGCCGCTGGCCCCGGTGACGCCGATGCGGCGTGCGTCGACGTCCGGCAGCGATTCCAGGAAGTCCAGGGCCCGCACGGAGTTCAGCGTCTGTAATCCCATCACACTCTGGTAGCGCGACTCCGCCTGGGGACTGAAGAACCCCCATTGTGCGGGGTCATTCATCTCCAGGCGTTGCTTGGCAAAGCCATGCACCAGACCCATCGACAACTGCTGGCTGTCGGCGTAGCCCAGCATGTCGTAGTGGAAGACCACGCACCCCATGCGGGCGAGGGTCACGCAGCGCGCCTGCAACACGCTCCGCCCGCCGTTCTCGAATCGTTCCGCGCCCGCCGCGATTTCCTTGCGCACCGTCGACTCGCCTTGATCCATGAAACGACCGTCCGCCCAGTGGCCATGCGGGCAAAGCACCGCCGGCAATCGGCCGGACTTTCCCTTCGGACGATACAGGTTGCCGGTCACGAAGAACCCAGGAGCACTCTCGAAGTAGACCTTCTCCACCGTGTAGTCGCCTTGATCCCGCAGCCCGTGAACGACGGCGTTGAGCGGCGTGCGGGTGGGCATCGGCCACAGTCCGAGCGTGACCTGCACCTGCCGACGCAATTCCCCCGCGCGACGCTCCCAGGCCTCGCGCGTCGCCGGCACACTGAACGGGAAATACCCGTCGAGATCCTTGAGCGGCGCCAACCTCCGATCTTCCGGGAGTTGCCCCTCCTTCAACACGCGTGGACCCGCGGCGTCGACGGTGGGAACAATCAGGGCAGCAAAGACGCCGGCGAGAAGCAGCGCGCGGGGTGACATGCCCAAGGTTATAGAAAGCAGTTCCGCGATCGGCAAGGCGCGCATCCGTGCGAGAAAACCCCTTGGCATCACGCGTACCCCCGATAGATTCCGCGCGTGAAGGGCAATTCCCTCTTGGTGGGGCTGGCGTTCATTCTGGCGGCGTTGTCGGTGGGCGTGACGTATCAGGCTTACGAATACGTACAACTCTCCCGACTGCAGAACCGCGCCCAGTTCACCATCACCCAGGTCGAACTCCGCCAAAATCGGCTGCGCGCCATGGTTTCCGAGGCGATGGACTACGCGAAACAAAACCCGGCCATCGCCCCCATCCTGCAGTCCATCGGCGCCCCGCCTCAGGCCCTCCCCCCGGCCGCCAAAGCTCCCACTCCTTGATACCCGCCCCGGACATGGACCCGCATCATTCCTCCTCCTCCCCCACCAGCCTCGATTCGCTGGCCAACGACGTACGCACGCTGCGGCTCTCCGTCCAAGTGGCCCTGGTCTCCCTGGTCATCCTCAGCGCCGCCATCGGCCTGTACCTCTTCCGCCAGGTGCAGATGATCCGCCGTCAGACCGAATTCAGCACCCGCACCGCCGAGCAGATGGCGAAGAACTACACGCTGAACCTCGCCACCCAGGCGGTGGACTTCGAACGGCAGTTGCTTGAGTTCGCCAAGAAGAACCCTGACCTCCAAGCCCGCCTCGCCAAGTTCTATCCGGCCCACTCAGGGACTCCCCCTTCCTCCACGCCACCGTCGTCGACACCGCCCTCGTCGACACCGCCGGGAAACCGCTGACGTCCCAAGTCCCACCCGCGCGCGCGAGTCTCTCCGCTCCGGGTGGGCGGACCCCGTGGACTCCCCCGGTGGAGTCGGCGAGCCACCGCGGCGTTGCTCGACCGACCCGGGACTGGTGGATCGCCTCTTATGTCGGACAACCCGTTCGCTCCGCCCCCCCCGCCCTCGCCGGCACGGGTCAGGACGACGTCGTCCGAATCGGCTGAATCCCGGCGGGGCGTCGCCATTCCCACCACGTTCCATGGCATCGCCCGGGTGGCGCTTCGCGGCGGATGGCGACTGGGCGCGTGGCTGATGGCGTTCGCACTCCTCATCTCCGCGCTGCTCACCTGGTCCCTGCACGTGACGTGGGGCACGTCCATCGCCTGGGCCTCCGTGGAACTTCCCGATGCGGGCCGGATCGAGCGCGGGATCATGCGCGACATCCCAGCCACCCCGAAAACCCTGAGTGCGTCCCGCTTTCTGGCCATCATTCTCGACCCGGAAGGTCGACGAAATTCCGGTGTCGACTCCGACGTCCTGGTTTCCGTGGAGGACCAGGGGCTCGCGGTTCAATCCGTCCTGGGCTGGATGTGGCTTCCCTATCCGCCTTCATTGAACATGCCGCTCGACCGCCTGGGCACTCAGGGATGGGTGGCGGCCTGGACCGGCCCCGCCCTGCTCGTCATCGGACTGGCGTTGGTGGTCTCGCTCCTGATGAGTTGGATGGGCTTGGCCGCGCTGTACGCCCCGTTCGTGCTCTTTGCCGGCCGCCTGTTGAAGCGCCAGATCTCTCTCGGACTCGCCTGGCGACTCGCGCTGATCGCCCTGCTGCCCGCCGGCCTCCTGCTGGGAGCCGCCGTGTTTCTTTACGCCAACCACCAACTGCGCGTGGTCGGGCTCATGCTCGCCTGGCCCACTCATCTGGTGTTGGGGTGGACCTTCTGTGCGGGAGCCCTCTTCCGCCTGCCCGCGGCAACGCCCCAAAACCCGTTCGCCCCGACCACGTCCGAGGCATCCGAGCCCTCGCCACACAACCCGTTCCGCCTCCCATGAGTCCATCGCCCCACCGCGGCCCCGCTTCCGATGACGAACGGGACGAGCCGACGCCAGGCTCGACGTCCGACGGAGGCGCATGGCGGATCTTCGCCTTCGCCGGTGGTCTCACGCTGGTGGGCTATCTCGCACTCTACTCGGCCGATGCCTACCTGCGCCAACGTCACGGACCGTGGGAGATCGAATTCAGCGTAGATGCCCACGGCACTCCCGGCGTCATGCTTGGACAACCCTCGCTCGGGATCTCGAACGTGCTCATCCAATTCTCCGGAGAGACGCTGACCAACCCCGTGGCAGGGCTGCCAGCCCGGTTGCACATGACCCGTCCGGAAACGGCGGACGCGCCGCCCTTCGGCAAGGTCGCCTTCCATGATCTCACCTACCTGCCCGGCACCGTGGTGCTCCATTGCTTCGGGCACGAGGTGCAGATGCTGCCCAAAGGGCTTTATCTCAACCGCGCGGCGCACCCGTGGCAGTCAGGAATCAGCCACGTCCTGTTCCCTTCCAACAAGCTGGCGTCCCTCGAACCCACCTCGCCCCCGCGCCGACCATTGATGATTCCGGCGATGGGACCACCGTCCCGCGTCTCCGCCACCGCCACCGAAACGAACTCGAACTCGAACTCGAACTCGAACTCGCCCTAGGTCAGGGCGTCCGGACTAGTTGGTCAGTGACTCCCGGTAAATCCGGTAGCCGTCCTCGCCCAACGCCGTCTTCAAGGAGGTATCCTTATCGCGTTCCAGTCCCTGGAGCGCCAACTGACGCTGCTCGGAATTCAGGGTCGAGTTGTTGAGCACTTCCCGCCTCTTGCTCTCGTGCCGGTTGAGCACCTCGTAGAAGGCCAGGACCACCGTCTCCGGTAAGCCGGCCCGCCGCACCGCCAATTGTGCCTGGCGAAAGAGTGGATAGCGTCCCACCAGGTATCGCTGGTAACGGTCGGGAGGCAGGAGTTTCTTGATCGATTCCTCACGCTGGCGGTCGAACTCCTCACGCTGCCGAGCACTCAGGGAATCCAACGCACCGTACTCGAGCTGAAGACGGTGCTCGAGCGCATCCACGGCCCGGAAAATCGCTCGGAACTCCTCCGGCGTGGGCTCCAGTCCCGCCAGTTCGGATCGCAGGCGGTTGGCATTGTGCGAATAGCGCAGCAGGAATTCCTCCAACTCCTCCGGCGTCAGCAACTGCGATAGATCCGCACGAGTCTGCTCCCGCAACCGCGCCAGATCCCCCTGGTTCAGGAAGACGCCCTCGTTCTGGCGATTGTTGAAGTAGCCCTGATGTCGATCGAGCGATCGCGCGCAGATCTCCTGGACCGCGTTGTACTTATCTCGCGGCAACGCCCCGAGGACCGGTCCCGAGAGGTTCACCACGATGGGAACCTCCTTCGCCATCTCCTCCTCATCCGTAGGCGGCGCCCCCAACAGTTGGGCGATCAGGCTATCGCGCCGCGCGCGAAACTGCTGGAACTTGTCCGCGAACGTCTCGCCACCGCTGGTGATTGGTTCCGCCTTCCACCAGGGAAAATCCGTCTGCACCGCGTGCGCCACGCGCTGCTGCAAAAGCCATTCGTCGGCGTCCGCCCGCACGATCCAGCGCACCTTATCCTCCGGACACCCCGCGGCCCGCAGTCGGTCGAGATAGGCGCGGTATCCAGGATCCTCCAACTGACGCCAGCCCATCGCTGACCCCGCCGCCGCCGGCACCGGCGGCTCGGGACGCGCCGTCGGCTCCGCGCCATCGGCCAGGTTCCCGCCTGCCCCGAGCAACGCCAGAACCAGCGCCCACCCCGCTCCGCTCACGCTATGCACCCGACGAAAGTCCACGTCCTCGCCGCCCGGCGCAAACGCAAACTCCTGCCTCCACCGCCCCGGCGGCTGTCCTCGAAAGGTCGGCGGGCGGTTTGACTTGGCCACGGCCGAAACCTAAAGTGCTCGGGCATGTTGGCCGCCGACACCAAGCCGGTTCCGGAGAAGGCTCCTTGGTCGTCGGCCCCCGCCCCCCACGGAACCATGTGGGCCGAGATCTCCGAGCCGGTCGCTCCGTTCCTGGCCGATGTCCGTGCCTTCCTCGACGCCCAAGTCGCCACCTTTGAGGAGGAAGTCACCGAAAGCGCGCGGTACGCCCTCTCGGCCAGCGGCAAACAGCTGCGCCCCGTGCTGGTGGCACTCGGAGCGCAGTGCGTGGGCGAGTTGCACTCCAACCATGTGACCGGCGCGGCCATCGTGGAACTCGTCCACCTGGCCACCCTGGTCCACGACGACGTCCTGGATGCCGCCGGCGTGCGCCGCCGCCAGCCCACCGTCGCTGCCCGATTCGGAAGTCAGACCGCGGTGCTGCTGGGGGATTGCCTATTCGCCCATTCCCTGAAGCTCGCGTCCGGGTTCCCCACCCCAGAGGTCTGCCGCGTCGTGTCCGCCGCCACCAAAGCGGTGTGCTCCGGCGAGATTCTGCAAACCCTGCGGCAAGGCCGCCTGGATCAGCCGGTGGAACGCTATTTCCGAGTCATCCAGCTCAAGACTGCCGAACTCTTTGCCGCATCCTGTGAGCTGGGTGGGCTCCTCGCGTCCGCCCCTCCCTCTCGGCGCACCGCGCTCCGGAGGTTCGGCCTGGCGTTCGGCACCGCCTACCAAGTGTTCGATGATTGCCTCGACGTCTTCGGAAACGAGGCTTCCGCCGGAAAAACGCTGGGGACCGACATGGCCACCGGCAAGGTTACCCTGCCCCTGCTGCTCGCTTACCAACTCGCTCAAGCCGCGGACCGTGCCACGCTCACCCGCCTCTTCGACCGACACGTGACGGGGCAGGCCGCAGGTCTTCGCGCGTTGCTGGCCCGGTACGAGATCGGTGCCCGGTGCCGGGAAGTCATGGAGGCCCAACTGGTCCAAGCCCGCGATTCCCTGGAAAGCATGGCGGGCAGCCCCGGTGCCGCCGCACTCCTCTCCATCACGCGATATCTCGGGCAGCAGGTGGCCCGCCTCGAAACGACCTGATCATGCGCCCCCCGGCCGTCAAGCCGTCGGACCCTCCCCCGCCCGGCGCTCCCACAGCCGAGCCTGAGGACTCCCAACTCGTCCATCGGGCTCAGGGCGGCGATCTTGAGGCCTATGATCTCCTCGTTCGTCGGCATCAGGAGCGCCTCTACGCCACCGTGTACCACATGACCTCCAATCACGAGGACGCGGCGGACATCACCCAGGACACCTTCATCAAGGCGTACAATGCGCTAAAGGGTTTCAAAGGGGATTGCCTGTTCTTCACTTGGATCTACCGCATCGCCGTCAACCGCACCCTCAACTTCCTCAAGCAACGCAAGAACCGTGCTCCGGGTCTCAGTCTGAACGACTTGGACTTCAATGCCGAGCACGACCCCGACATCCTCGCGTTGATCTCGGACCGCACCCCACGGCGTGACATCGACTTGGTCGAGCTCCAGGAAAAGTTGAACGCCGCCATGCAGAAGCTGTCCGAAGTGCATAGAATGGTGGTCGTCCTCCATGACATCCAGGGAATGCCCCATGAAGAGATCGCCAGTCTGATGGACTGCAACGCGGGAACGGTTCGATCACGGCTCTTTTACGCGCGCCAGCAACTGCAGGCCTACCTCTCCGACTACCTGAAGTGACCATGGCTCAGCCCCCCGACGACGAAACCCAGCGACTTCTGCGGCTCCTCGCGCTCAAGCGCCATGAAGTTCCCCCTCCGGGGTTCTTTGACCGTATGCCATCGCGGATCATCGTGAGCATCCGCGCCGGCACCGAGGTCTCCGATCGCACCACTTGGCAGGCGCTGCTCAGCATGATCCGCGGCGAACCCATGATCGCGGGTTCCTATGCCGCCTTGGGAATCGGCGCGCTCCTTTTCGGGGTGAGCGTCTTCCAGATGGCCGTCGACTCGGACGTCCCTGCTCTGGCTGGTCCGTCCCTGGCTCCCACCACGGCGAACGCCAATTCCGGGCTGTTCATGGCGACTTCCGAGTGGGAGCCCGGTCCCTCCTCGCTGGCTCTCTCTCCGAACCTGTCGGGTGGCCTGATCTTCAAGGTCACCCCGGCCGCGCACCAGCGCGCCATAGCCTTGGGCGGGACCACCACAGGTTTGGGTACACCCTCTGGCTCCTATTTTCTCGGGGACCCGGTGGATTTTCGGATGGATCCTCCGGGCCGGGTGGTCCCCGTGGGGTACACACCCGGCGCCGGTCGCTGACGCTCTCCCGTCCCGTTCGGCTAGATTCGATCGAACACCAGGGTCCGACCGTCGACCGTGGCGATGAGTTGGTTCTCCTTCACTCGGGCGTCGAGCTTCACCTCTTTGCCATCGCGCGAGACGCTGAACTGATAGGCCTCTCCAGCCTTCGACCAGGATCCATCCCCCGAAGTCATCAGGGGCCCGATGGGGGTTGAAGTGGGAGGTTTAGGGGCCTGACGAACCGGCATGACGCCCGTCGTGTTGGCCAGGGGCTGCGCCAGCGACTGCGCCTGGGCGCCGCCGCGTCCCCCGCCGCTACCCACCCCATATCGCTGACGAAGAAGCTCCGCCTGGGAGTCCTGCGGCGACGGCTGCGGCACCGCGCGGGCCGCGATCGACCGTGCGGTGAGTCCGCCCCCACCTCCGGAGCCACCCCCACCGCCTGCTTCGCCCCCGCCAGCAGCACCCGACTGCGCTGAAGCAGAAGCGGAGGCGCGGCCGACCGTTTGGAGGAGCTTCTGCTCGTCCTTCGCCTTCACCTTTACGATGGCCTTGTTGTCGGTGGTGAATCCGATCGTCAGATCGTCGAGGTAAACATTGAGCGCCTTACGAAGAAGGTTGAACTCGACCGTAGGCAGCTTCTCGCTCGAGACCGTCTTCATCTCGGCGATACTGCGCCGGACATTCAGACGCCAGCGGCCCAGGATCCGCTCTTCCTTGTACTTCTCAGAAATACCGGTGCGCAGGTAGTCGCCCAAATCCTTGAAATCGAGTGCGAGCAGTTCGTTGACCAAGTCGTGGTTTTCCGTCACCGCCTGAATCCGCGCATGTTCCAGAATCTGGGCCAGACCAGCCTTGGACTGAATCAGCGTGTTCACTTCGGGGTCTTTGGCCAACTCGGCGATCTCGGGTTTCTCGGCGAGCCCCAGGAACGGGGGATAACTGGCGAGGCGGCTGTGGATCGAGGGATTGTTGTAAACCAACCCGAGGATATCCGCGACCCGGTAGTGGTCCTCCCCGGCTGGTTGGTAGTGTTCCACGATCCGGTTCAAACCCGTTTGTTCCATCCCGTGCGTCAGGTTGCTGGCCGTGCGCAGCGGCATTGAACCCTCCTCACTGTCCGCCAGTTGGGTGGCCAGATAACCAGGCACGTAGGCGACAATACCGATCAGCACCAGCCAAACGCTGCCGAGCACCGCTCCCAGCGCTGCCCCGGTACGGCTGTTCAGCCGAAACCACCGCGCGAATGTGTATTCGTCGGTATTGTTGCGGTAGTGCTTCTGCACGAGGTGGTGAACCACCAGGGACACGATCAAAAACACGACTCCAAGGATGAGGAACCCGAGCAGCGGGGGCAGGTAGAACTGCCACACCGGGTTTCTGAAGCCGATCGACGGGATGATGCCGGACACCAGGCCACCGACCGCAGTGGCTGCGGCCGCGGCGATCAAGGTCCCCACCAAGGAAACCGCGGTTCTCACGCCGCCGAGGAAGTAGCCGAGCACCGCCCCCAGCACGACCAGCAGGGCGCCTACGATCCAGATTGTCATGCCGCGAAAATAGCCCGACTACGATTGAAGGCACGCGGAAAATGGGAGTCGCGCAGAGGTTTGAGTTGGGCCCCCTCACGAACCCGATCCCGGCCTGGCGCACCACTCCACTCCCTCCCGCTGATCCCCAAACGGCTGCACTGATCCTAAATCTCCCCTCCCCCGCGAGAACGCGTGCGGCGCCCCGTTGCCGCAAGGTCTGTCCTTGGTGCAGGCGACAGGAACGCCAAGCCTAAGGTGGTGGTCGTGATCCCGAACCAGGCAACGCCCTCCCCAAGAGCTCGCCTGTCCGCGACCCCGCCATAACCCGGTGTGACCGAGTCCGTCGCTGTCACCAAGGACAGACCTCGTCGACGGCGCCTCCTCCCGCTCATCGGCCGCCGACGACGCTGCCCTTGGCCTCCGCTCCCCCGCGAGAACGCGTGCGGCGCCCCGTTGCCGCAAGGCCTGTCCTTGGTGCAGGCGACAGGAACACCAGATCCAAGGTGGTGGACGTGATTCCGGACCAGGCAACGCCCCCTCAGGAGCTCCCCTGTCCGAGCGACCCTGCCATAACCCGGCGCGACCGAGTCCGTCGATGTCACCAAGGACAGACCTCGTCGACGGTGCCGCTCCCTCAGATGGCGGGAAGTGTGAGGAGGCCCGGGGAGGCGCCGGATTATTGTGTTTTCAAGGGTCCGCGACTTCGGTAGGCTCCTGCGCAACGCCCTCATCGGAAGGCACCTGTATGGCAGTGATCATTTCCAAACCAAACAAGGGCCCCGCA
>JADLFD010000474.1 GCA_020845805.1 Verrucomicrobiales bacterium
CACCGACGCCCTCAGCGACCTCGACCTCCTCGTCCACGCCTCGCTCAAACCAGAGCCATTTGGCCGTGTGCTCATCGAGGCCATGGCGGTCGGCGTCCCCGTGATCGCCGCACGCGCGGGCGGCGTGCCGGAAATAGTCACCCATGAACTCAATGGGATGCTGGCCACCCCCGGGGATCTCACCGCATACTCCGCGGCGCTGGGGAGGCTGATCCAGGATTCGGAATACCGACACCGCATGGCGGAGGCCGGTCGCCGCACGGTCGTCGAGCGGTTCTCACTCGAACGCGTCGTGGACGATTTCGAGACCTTGTTCGCGTCCCTGCCCTGAATGCGTTTCCTCTGCGTCAGCCTCGGACTGCACCCCGATGTCGTGGGCGGGGCCTGGCGCGTAGCCGCCGAGCAGGCCGCAGGCCTCGCCCGAAGGGGACACTCACTCGAAATCATCACCGGCAACCCGGACGGACGCCGCCCCGCCCGGGAAATCCGCGAAGGGATCACCCTCCATCGCTTCGCCGCCGCCCCCGGATCCTTCTACCAGAAGTGGCGCGCCCAGAATCGCGCCGCCGCCGCCCTCGTCCGCGAACGCCTCGCCGCCGCGGGTGCCGACCCCGTGCTCGTGGTGCAACACCACGCCTTTCTGGAACCCGCTCTCGCCACCGTTCCCGCTCCCATCCTGCACGTGTTCCATGGCCCCTGGGCTGAGGAATTCCGCTTCGCCCGCCGCGCCGTGCCGCGCTCCCTCCCCCGCCGCGCCCTCGATGCCCTGGCGGCGCGACTGATGCACCGCGTCGAAGCCCGCGCTCTGCGCCGCGCCCAGCGCATCCTGGTGCTGAGCCAACACTTCCATCGCCAGCTCCACCGCTGGCATCCCACCCGCCTGCCCGAGGTGCAGATCGCCCCCGGGGGGGTCGATTCCCAGCGCTTCCAACCCCTGCCCGATCGCGATGCCCTCCGCGCCCGATGGGGCCTCACCCCCCGCGACAAACTTTTCCTCGCCCTGCGCCGGCTCGACCCGCGCATGGGGCTCGACCTCCTCATCGATGCCTTCGCACGGCTCGCCCCGCGGCATCCGCACGCCCAACTCTGGCTCACCGGCACCGGCGCCGCCGAAGCCTCGCTCCGCTCTCGCATCGCCGCCACGCCCTTCGCCGCTCGCATCCGCCTCCTGGGCTTCATCCCCGATGACGACCTGCCCAGCCTCCTGAACGCCGCGGACGCCACGATCATGCCTTCCCTGGATCTCGAAGGGTTCGGCCTCGCCACCGTGGAAGCCCTCGCCTGTGGAACCCCCGTGCTCGGCTCGCGAGCCGGGGCCACCCCGGAGATCCTCGAACCCCTCGACCCGGCCCTCCTTTTCGCCACCGGCTCCGTGGACGCTTTGGAGCAGGTCGGGCAGAACTTCCTCACCACCCCCGAACGATTCCCCTCGCGCGAACGCTGCGCCTCGTACGCGCGCGAACGCTATTCGTGGACCGCACTCGTCGACGCCGGCGAATCCGCGCACACCCGGTTCCTCAGCGGGAAGGCCACGCGATGAACCTCCTCACCCTCGGCAAGTACTACCCACCCTACCGCGGGGGCATCGAAACCCTCACCCGACTTTGGTGTGAAGGCTTCGCCGCCCGCGGAGCCCGCGTGCGTTGTGTCGTCGCCCACGACGCCCCACGCACCGTCCGCGAAACCCTCCACCACGTGGAGGTGATCCGCTGCGCGCGGTTTGGTGCCGCCTTCTCCACCCCCATCGCCCCCGGTTACCTCCTCGCCTCGCGCGGATCCTGGGACCTCCTCAACGCCCACTTCCCGAATCCCCTCGCCGACCTCGCCCTCCTCCTCGCCACCCGTCGCACCCCTCTCATCCTCACCTACCACAGCGACATCGTGCGCCAGGCCGGGCTCATGCGGCTGTACCAACCCCTGCTCGCCTGGCTCCTGCACCGGGCCACCCGCATCGTGGTGGCCACGCCCCCGCAACTGCAGCATTCCGCCGCCCTCGCCCCCCACCGCGCCAAATGTGAGGTCATCCCCTTCGGACTCGACCTCCGCCGCTACCAGGCCGCTCCCGCTCCGCCACCTGAGATCGTGGCCGCCCGCGCCGCGACCCGCGGAAAACCGATCCTTCTCAACGTCGGCCGACTCGTCGGTTACAAGGGCCAACGCCACCTCATCGAAGCCCTGCCCCGACTCGAAGCAGTGGCCTGGATCGTCGGAACCGGTCCGCTCCGCGAGGAACTCGCTGCGCTGGCGTCCACCCTGGGCGTGGCCGACCGCGTCACCTTCTGGGGGGACGTCGACGACGCGCTCCTGCCGGCGCTGATGCACGCCTGCGACGTGTTCGTACTCTCCTCCATCAGCCCCAACGAAGCGTTCGGGCTCGTCCAGGTGGAGGCCATGGCCTGCGGCAAACCCGTGGTCAGCTGCCAGCTCGATTCCGGAGTGCCCTTCGTCAACCAGCACGCTCACACCGGCTTGGTGGTGCCCCCACGGGACCCCGTCGCCCTCGCCGAAGCCGTCCAGCGCCTGCTCTCCGACCCCAGCCTCGCGGCGCGGCTCGGCCGCGCGGCCGCCGCTCGCGCCGCCCAGGAATTCGCCCTCGACGTCATGGTCACTCGGTATTGGAATCTCCTGCAGGGAGTGAGGGAGGCCGGCCGAACCGCATGAGGACGTATTTTACCATGCTGCTCCTGGCGATGGTCGTGACGTTTGTCATGACACCCATCGCCGGGCGCATCGCCGCGCTGCTCGGTGCCGTCGATCTCCCCGGGCCGCGCAAGATCCACACGGAACCGATCGCCCGCCTCGGCGGACTCGCCGTCGTCGCCGGCTTCTGTGCCCCGCTCATCGCGCTCTACTTCCTCGACAACCGCGTCGCGCAAATCTTCCAGCAGAACCAGATGCTCATCATCGCGCTGGTCGGAGCCGGGATCCTCACCTTCCTCCTCGGCGTCGTGGACGATGTGCGCGGACTCGCCCCGCGCTGGAAGTTGCTCGGACAATTCGGAGTGGCCACCCTCATGTACGGCGGCGGCTTCCGCATCACCGAGTTCAGCAATCCCTTCGGCGGCGCCTGGCAACTCGGCTGGCTGGCTTTCCCGGTGACCCTCCTCTGGATCGTCGGGCTGACCAACGCCACCAACCTCTTGGACGGCATGGATGGCCTCGCCGCAGGCGTCGCCGCGGTGCTCGCGGTGTCGCTCTCCATGATCAGCATCCTCGACGGCAACAGCGTCCTGGCCCTCATGACCTTCTGCCTCGCGGGCGCCGCCCTCGGGTTCCTGCCCTACAATTTCGCCCCTGCCCGCATCTTCCTCGGGGATTGCGGAAGTCTCTTCCTCGGCGTGACCATGGCCGGCATCAGCACGATCTCCCTCTTTAAGGCCGCCACCGCCACCCTGGTCATGGTGCCCATGCTCCTCTTCGCGCTGCCGCTCTACGACACCGCGCATGTGGTGTTCCACCGTCTCAGCGAAGGTCGCCACCCGTTTTCCGCCGACAAAAACCACGTCCACCTCCGCCTCCTTCGCCTGGGCCTCAATCAACGCGAAGCCGCGCTCTTCCTCTACCTGGTCACCCTCTTCCTCGGCCTCGCCGCCATCATCCTCAGCTGGCGGCTCACCAGCGGCGTCTTCGCCGGGCTCAGCTTTTCCGGACTCCTCCTCGCGCTCTCCCTCGGGCTCTGGTCGTGGCGCCTGCGGGAACGGCGCGGAAAACAAAAACCACCCCTATGACTCCACTCGAGGTCGCGCAAGACGCCATCCTCCACGCGCTCAAACCCCTTCCCACCGAGTCCGTCGCCCTCGACGAAGCCTGCGGGCGCATCACGGCCTGCGACATCCACGCCCCGACCGACCTGCCCTCCTTCGACAGCTCCGCCTTCGACGGTTATGCCGTCCGTGCCGACGACACGATCTCCGCCTCCCAGGAGTCGCCCGCCACGCTCGACCTGCTCGGGTCCATCATGGCCGGTGATGCCCCCGATCTGGTCGTCACCCCGGGCTGCGGCGCCCGCATCTTCACCGGCGCAGTCCTCCCCGCTGGCGCCGATGCCATCGTCATGCAAGAGGATGCCCGCATCGATGCCCAGGCCCGCCTCGTCGTCACCGAACCCGTCACCCCGTGGGAAGGGGTCCGGCTCGCCGGCGGCGATGTCCGCCGTGGCGCCACCCTCATCGGCGCCGGCGAACGCATCAAACCCACGCACATCGGCCTCCTCGCCGCCGCCGGCATCGCTTCCCTCCAGGTCCACCGCCGACCGCGCCTCACCTTCCTCTCCACCGGCGACGAACTCACCGAGCCCGGCATCGCCCTGGCCCCCGGCCGAATCTACGACAGCAACCGCCCCCTCCTCCACGCGCTCGCCTCCCGCGAAGGCATCCCGGTCTGGCACTCCAAACGTATCCCCGACCAGATCGAACTGGTCATGGCCGCCCTCCACGAAGCCATGCGCGATGCCGAAGTCATCATCACCACCGGCGGGGTCTCCGTCGGTGAAGCCGATTTCGTCAAACCCGCCATCTCCGCCCTCGGCGGTTCCGTCGAGGTCTGGCGCCTCGCCATGAAACCCGGCAAACCCTTCGCCTGGGGCCGACTCCAAAACACCTGCTGGTTCGGACTCCCCGGGAATCCCGTCTCCGCCTTCGTCAGTTGGTGGCTCCTTGTCCGCCCCGCCCTGCGCCACCTCATGGGCATGAAGAAACCCTTCGGACGCCGGCTGCTCTCCCGCCTCGCCGAACCGGCCACCAACCCGGGCGACCGCCGCCATTTCCTGCGCGTGCACCTCGACGACCAAGGTCTCACCCACATCTCCGGCTCCCAGGCATCGCATATCCAACACGGCCTCGCCGGCGCCAATGCCCTGCTCGATCTCCCTCCCGGCGCCGATTGGCCCGCCGGCCGGGAGGTCTTCGTGGAATCGCTCGATCTGGATTGAGGCCGTCCGTGAAGCCTGCCGGGGTTCCAAGGTCGAAAGCAGCGACCCAAGGCGAGTCGCGAGGAACCATCTCAAGCCGCCGCACCCCGCGTCGTTTCGCCGCCCCACGAGAATCCCGGCCCACGCCGTCCTCAGCGTTCCGAGGGGCTGCGGGAGAGGAGGCTTAGAAGGCGCGGCCAGGCAGCCGCGTGTCGTGCTTGCGCTGGAACAATTCCATCGCGCTCGGCGGGGGTGCCAGCTCCGGACGCAACGCGTCCATCCGACGACTGCTGGTATCCCGACCCACATTCAACCCGAGGTCCACCGGACGCGACGGCAGCACCGGCGTGCGCGCCCCATCCAGGCCGTCCACCGGCGAATTCACCACCGTCTCGGTCGCCCCGCGCGCATCCAAAGCCTCGGACAACGATCGGTTGGCGGCAGGCGCTCCCCCGAACAGCGAACCCCCGGCCCCGACCCCCAAAAGATTTCCCATGCCCAGCGTGCCCACGGCACCCCGGGCCCCTGGGGCCGCCACCTCGGAGGCGCGGCCTCCCCCGGAAATCAGACTCCGAAACGAGGTGAGACCATCCGCACGCCGCGTCTCCGCGCTATCCCGATTCCCATACTCGGAACGCGAGCCGTCCCGACCCAGCTCGGAGGAACGGGATCTCCCTTCGCGGTCTCGGCGCTCCTCGCCCATCCCGCGCCGGTCGTCGCGACCGCTCAGGTCGAACGTCGGCAAAAAGCGATCCTCGCCCCCGCGCCCGGTGGTATCCATCGATCCATTCAACCCCGATTCCAATCCCTCACCGGCGCTGGACGCCACGCCCCGCATGTCGTCCAAACGCATTCCCAACCGATCACGATCACGGTCGCGGTCACGATCCCGACCCTGTTCGCGACCAGGCCCCGTGCGGTCCTGCCGGTCGGTCCCTGATTCCGCGTTGTCGGACGACCCAGGGAACCGTCCCGACGGCCGTTCCCGCATTGCTTTCACATCTTCCAATCCCAGATCGGCGTCCCCAGATCGCGGACGCAGGGGATCTTCCTCGACGTCCAGGCTGTCACCGCCGTCCCGCGAGTAGAGCAATGCGGAGCGTTCGATCAGTTCCTGCAGCACGCGCGCGCGATTCACCTGGTCGGGCGAAGGCAGGGTCGACATCGACGAACCCAGCTGAGACTGCGCGTCGAGGTCGTCGCGCTGGAAACTGAAGGGCCGCGGACCCAGATCCCGCTCGGTCAGCGGCTTCACCGAAATCGACTCGGTCGGGGAGGAAAACAGAATCTTGTCGCCCCCCTCGCGCTTCTCCTCCTTCGCCCGATCCGCCGCCCCGGCCCACGGCGCGGCACCCAAGACACCCGCGATCAGCACGGGGGATA
>JADLFD010000475.1 GCA_020845805.1 Verrucomicrobiales bacterium
AGGTACTCCTTCCGCTTGAACGCCTGCTCGATGTAGGGCGCGAGTTCCTCATCCTTACGGCGGAGGCGTTGGGCCTCGTGCTCCTTGAACTCGGGCATCACCTCGCTCGCGAAGAGTTCAAGCGCCTCGCAGATGTGCTCATGGCGGTTCTTCCCGCCCTGCTGAATGAACACCGTCTGGTCGACGCCGGCGTCCTGGAAGCGGCCGAGGTGGGCCCGAAGCTCGTCCGGGGTGCCGATGCCGTAGGTGGCGTTCCCGAACCCGGCTTCGGCCATGCCGTCACGCCCGAGTTCGCACTTCACCGCCTCGTAGTGCTCCCAGATGTTTGTGCGGCCGGGCCGGTGTTCCCCGAAACCATAGTGATGTCCGAGTGCGAACTGGAAGAAACGGAAACCATCGAGCCCGCGGGCCTCAGCCTCATCGTGGTCGGGGTGGACCATGAAGTTCGTCACCATGGCGATGTTCGGGTTTACCGCGTGGCCAATGGGAACGCACTCGTTCTTGAAGGTGGTGTAGTAGTCATCGACCCACTTCTTCGCTTCCTCGGGGTCGACAAAGGCGAAGGTCAGGGCGCCTATCCCGAGTTGGGCGGCCAGGTGAATCGTGTCGCGGTTGGAGCAGGCTACCCAGAGCGGCGGGTGGGGGCGTTGTACCGGCTTCGGCACCACGTTGCGGGTAGGCATCGAGAAGTACTTGCCCTTGAAGCCCGGGTAGGGGTCCATGGCGAGCATATTCGCCACCTGTTCGACGGTCTCGCGCCACATTGCCCGGCGCTCTGCGGGGGGCACGCCGTATCCCTCAAGCTCAGCCCGCGAGGCGGATTCGCCGGTGCCGAATTCCACGCGGCCATTGGAGACGAGGTCGAGCGTGGCGATGCGCTCGGCGATGCGGGCGGGATGGTTGTAGCCGGGCGGCATGAGGACGATCCCGTGGCCCAGGCGGATGTTCTTCGTGCGCTGCGAGGCGGCAGCAAGGAAGACCTCGGGCGCGGAGGAGTGCGAGTACTCCTCGAGGAAGTGATGTTCGACCTCCCAGGCATGGTCGATCCCGAGTTTGTCCGCCAGCTCGATTTCGTCGAGCGCATCCTGGAAGAGCTTCTGTTCGCCGCCCTCGGGCCAGGGACGCGGGTACTGGTGTTCGTAGAAGATGCCGAATCGCATGGCTGCTCCCCCTTACAAACCGGCTTCGGTGGGCCGGGTGGCGCCGAATGATACGACGCAGGCAAATGATCGCAACACGCTGCCCGCATTGCTGGCACCTGCCCAACCGGGTGGCTACCGTTTGGCACACTGCTGATTGCGAGCCGTCGACCCGAAGCCGCCTATCGGCTCCTCGATCATCAATTGGAGGTCAGTGGTACCAGCGTGGTCGTCGCACTTACCAGCAACTTCCCCGACCGATCACGCACGTGCGTCTCAACAACGATCTGGGTGCGCCCCTTGCGAAGGTAGCGGGCTTCCGCGAACACCTGATCATCCCTGGTATTGCCAAGGAAATTCAGGTTGACCTGCGTCGTCAGGGCAGCGTGATTTGTGGCCACGTCGGCGCCGTCGAGCGGTACGAGCGGCAGGTTGCCGGCGGTGACCGAAACCAGCATCTCCAGCACAGCTCCATTGAAGTATCCGTCCGGAAGCGTTGTGCGCTCCGTCCGATTGAGCCGGACAACGAGTCGCTCCGGTGTCGCCTCCGCAAACTCAACGCCGAGGTCTTGCCAGATTGGCCACATTACGGAGTTCACCGAATCAACCCACGTCGCTAGTTCTTCACCCACTGACAGCCTCCGCGGCGAACCTACACCCACCCGGTCGGGTCCGCCACAAGTGCGGAGTGCGAACCCATAGACAACAGCATGCGGTGGGCTACTACTGGCCGTCAGCGGTAGCAGCTCGACGGAGCCACGCATCGGCACTGGAACCCGATGGCCCCACCGGGTCGACCGAGGCATGGAACCAATGTTCGTTGGGTCGTTGAGTGGCAAGACGCTTACCCGCATTGCTGGCACCTGCCCAACCGGGTGGCGCGCCCGGTCAGTTCCTGCGCCACGCTTGATCGAGAACGGTCCGAGAGGGCCGCAAATGGAGGACGAAGATGGCCGGGAACGAAACACTCAGAGCTCTATCCAACGGACTCGCCGATGCAATCGAGGCGGCGGCGCCGGGCATCGTGACTGTGGATGCCCGGCGCCGGTTCGCTGCCACCGGCATCGTGGTGGCAGCCGACGCAGTACTCACCGCCAGTCACGTGCTGGAGCGCGACACGATCACGGTCGTTACCCCGGGGGGTGAGCGGCTGGCGGCCAGGCTTGCCGGGCGTGACCCCGGGACCGATGCAGCCGTGCTCAAAGTCGAGGGCGGAGCGCTCACAACGGCGGCCCGGGCGACAGCCACGGCACGATTCGGCGAACTGGTGCTGGCCCTGGGGCGGCCGGGCAACGACGTCCGCGCTTCGCTCGGAATCATCAATCGGGTTGGGGGAAGCTGGCGCACGTTCCGGGGAGGCAGCGTCGATAGCTTCGTCCAGAGCGACGTTGTGATGCTGCCGGGCTTTTCCGGCGGGCCGCTTGTGAACGTTGCGGGCGAACTCGTTGCAATGAATAGCTCGCACCTCGGGCGCGACTCGGGCATGGCCATCCCCCTGGCTGCCCTCGACCCGATTATCGAACAGCTGCTGAGCCAGGGCCGGATACGGCGAGCCTACCTAGGCATCGGCACGCAGTCCGCCAGGCTGCCGGGGGCGCTCTCGGC
>JADLFD010000476.1 GCA_020845805.1 Verrucomicrobiales bacterium
CGCGCCCTCGATCTCCACCACCGAGACCAAGGAAGTGGCGGAGGTCACCGCCACTCCCAGCCCGTCGGGGGACACGCGAACCAGGTTGGTGACCCCCAGGCCCGGCCACTGCCGCACCCGTTCTCCCGTCTCCAGGGAGTACAGCTCCAATCCCGCGCCCGGCCGTGCCACGACCAGCTCCGCGGAGCCGGGGCGGAAATCGTATGGACGAAACCGCCGCGACTCGACCCCCGGGGCCCCCACGTCCACTCGCAGCACGCGGCGTGGCGCGGCATCGAGTCGCCACACCGCCAAGTCCCCACGCGCATGCGCCGCCGCAACGTAACCACTCAAAAGATCAAACGCCGGCACGTTCACCACTTCGCCGAGTTCCCCCCCGTCCAACACCGCACGCACCCGCCCCGTCCCCGGATCCCGCCACGAAAGCACCCCCGGGGCGGTCTCCGAGACCTCCGATTTCAGGTCGGGGGCCACCGCCCAGGACGCGCCCTGCCGCGCGCGCGCGGTCCATTCGTTCGTCAACTGCACATCCCAGCGGGTCAGCGCCACGATCGCCGAGTCGCGCAACTCACGGGTGACCCGGATGCGAGCCGCCTCCGCCACCGCCGCCAGGGCCTCGCGGCGTTGTCCCATCCGTTCGGATCGCACCACCGCCCGCGCCTGGGCACCCCGCGCCACCAGCAACGCCTCCCGCGTTTCCCGCTGCGCGACGACCGCCACGTCACGCTCGCGCCCGATCCACCAGGCCGCCGCGCTCGAGCCCAGCGCCAATGCGGCGGTGAGCCCCCACACCATGGCCAGCGCGGGTTCACGTCGTGCCCAACGAAGCCCGCGCGCCACCGGACCCAGCGGCCGCGCGTGCACGGGCTCCCCTCGCCGGAACCGGGCCAGGTCCTCCGCCAACTCGGCGGCGGAGGCATAGCGCCCCTCCGGCTCCTTCTCCAGACAGCGCAGACAAATGGTCTCCAGATCCGCCGGAACGCTGGCGTTGAGCCGCCGCGGAGGCACCGGCTCGGTGTGCTTGACGAGTTCCAGAACCGCGGTCGGGGACTCGGCGAGAAAAGGCGGATGTCCGGTGAGTGTTTCGTACAGCACCGCCCCCAGGGAATAGACATCGCTTCGCGGACCGATGCGACGCACCTGGCCCCTCGCCTGCTCAGGCGGCATGTACGCCGGCGAACCCAAAACCGTCCCCGTGCGCGTCGCGTCCGCGGCTTCCGCCTCGGCTCGCGCCAGCCCGAAATCCGCCACCCTGGGCTGGTCCTCGCCATCGAGCAGAATGTTCGAGGGCTTCAGATCGCGATGCACGATCCCCTGCTCATGCGCGTAGTGGACCGCCCGCGCCACGGTTTCCACGAGGTGCACGGCACGCGCCAGGCGCAGGGGTCCGTCTCGCAGAACCTCGGAGAGTGTCGGGCCCGCGACGAACTCCATCGCGAAGTAAGGCTGGCCCTCCCACTCCCCTGCATCGTGAACCGCCACGATGTGGGGATGCTTGAGCCGCGCGGCGGCGGCGGCCTCGCTGCGCAGACGTTGCCGGCCCGACTCGCCCACGAATCCCCCTCCCAGCAGGACCTTCAGCGCCACCACCCGGTTGAGGCTGACCTGGCGCGCCCGATACACCACCCCCATCCCTCCCCGCGCCACCTCGCCCAGGATCTCGTAGTCCCCACGACGCTCCGCCTCCCGCTCCAGGCCCGCCGCCTCTCGCAGCACGCAGAGGGCACACCACCCCAGCGCGCCGCCTGGACCCACCACGGCGCCGCACGCCTCGCACTTGGGTTCGTCGCTCATGCCGGGGTTGTCCTCCCACCCCTCAGCCCGCCAGGACACGCATCAGATGCTGAAGCTCATCCTCGATGTCCATCGGGGACTCCACCGTCTCCGCAATCAACTCCCGCACCAACTCCGCCTGCCGACGCCGGGCCCGATGCAGGTGCGATTTCAACGTGTTCAGCGGCATGCCCAGGCGAGCCGCCTCCTCCGCCAATCCCGGCGCCGTCCGATCCCCCGCCCGCTCGAGAATGCCCAAAATGGATTCCAGTCCGTTCGCCCGCCACTCCTCGGACAACCGTTCTCGGCTCTGGGAAAGCAACTGCTCCGCCCACGCACGATCAAACAACCGGTCGGGGGAGGCGTGCTCGAGGCCGCCCAGAAACCGGCCCTCGGCGGCTTCCGCTTCGATGGACACATGCTCCGCCCCGCCCCCGCGCTTCTGCGCGCGGCTCCGATCCCAGGCATCGGCGAGGAAGTTGCGGACGGATTGCGATAGGAAGGAGCGAAATCGGCCGCGCTCGGGCCGCACCCGCGTCAACCCGTCGTTGCGCAGCAGATGGGCAAAGAAGTCCTGCGTGAAATCCCGCGCCGTGTCCGGGTCAAATCCCTGGCGTCGCACCAGCGCATACACGGGAAACCAGTAGGTCCGGCACAACCACTCCAAGGCCGCCCGACCTCCCTCCGAGTCGTGCGCCGCGCCCAGCACCACGCTCCATCGCGTGGTGGCAAACACGCCCGCCCCCTTGCACTCCGCGTCCGAACCCGGCGGCAATGTCCGGGGTTCCGACAAGGCACGTCGATCGTCCGATGCTGGCAACGGCTCCATGGGATCAGAACCACGGCCGGCAAGACCGCGGACGCTCGGACGTTAAGGGTCACCCCCGAACGGTCAAGCTCACCCTCTCCCTCGCGGATCGGCGTCCGGTCGCCCGAACTCGATTCCCTTGCCCACGCCACCGGCCGGCGACTCGGACACGGTCTCGGGCAGATACACGTCGAACGTCGACCCCACCCTGAGCCGGCTCGACACCAGGATCGCTCCTTGGTGCGCCTTCACTATCCCGTGCACCACCGAGAGCCCGAGCCCAGTTCCCTGCCCCTGCGGTTTGGTCGTGAAGAAGGGCTCGAACACCCGCTCCAACGTGGACTCGTCCATCCCCTCCCCGGTGTCCGACACACGCAATCGCACAAATCGTCCGGGCCGGAGATCCGGATGGACCGACGCCTCTTCCCCCTCCAGGTCCACCGCGGCCATTTCGACTCGGATGACCCCCGGGGCGCCACGGAGTGCCTGCACCGCGTTGGTGATCAGGTTCAGGACCACTTGCTGCATCTGGGTCTCGTCGGCGGTGAGCCTCGGTCGTTCCCCCACCAGCGCAATCCGCAACTCCACGCCCGGCGACAGCGAAGGGCGCAGCAACCGCACGCTTTCCTCGACCAGATGCCACAAATCCACCGGGTGCCGCTCGCGGCGGTCCTGCCTCGCGAACGCCAGGATCTGCCTCACCAACGACGCCGCGCGCTGCCCCGCCCTCAGAATCTCCTCCAGGCATTCCGCGGCCGGATGGGCCGGATCCAAATCCATCGTCGCCAGCCGCGCGTTCCCCAGGATCGCACCCAGCAGATTGTTGAAGTCGTGCGCAATGCCACCCGAGAGCAACCCGATCGCCTCCATCTTCTGGGCCTGACGCAGTTGCGCCTCCAACTGCACACGCTCGGTGACATCGGACCAGGCACCGATCACCACCGACGGCTGGCCGTGGCTGTCACGCAGCAAACGCTTCTCGTCGCGCAGCCAGAGATACTTCCCATCGCGCCTCCGGAACCGGAACTCCAGCACCTGATGCTCCATGGTGTACGGCTTTGGATTCGCCGCCAACACGCGCTCGCGGTCCTCCGGATGCAGATGATCCAACCACCAATTCCCGTGCGCCGCCTCCGCCGGGCTGTAGCCGGTCATGGCCTCCAAATTCTCGCTCACCCAGAAGAACCTCAGCTTGGTGGGCGTGATCCGCAGCGCGTAGAGCACCGACGGATTCAATGCCACGAACCGATGCAACTCCTCCTGGGCCGCCGTCCGCGCGATGAACTGCCCGAGCAGGCTCCCCACCACCAGGAACGTCTCCCGCAACTCGCGCGAGGGTTCGATGGGATGCGCACTGAGACAATCCAGGACCCCGATCACGCGTCCCCGATCACGAATCGGGAATCCCGCGGCGCTCCTCAACCCAGCCGCCGCCGCCGTCCGCGCGCGGAGGTACCCCGCGTTCCCCGCAATGTCGGGAAGGATCAACGCATCCCCGGTGGCCCACACACGACCGGGCAAGCCCTCCCCGAGGCCCACCGCCAAATCCCGGGTCTGCGCCAGGACTTCGCTCTCCGCGTAGGCCGGCGCCGCCCAGGTCCCGGCGCAACGCAGCGTCTGTCCGCTGTCGTCCGCCACCCAGATCCCGCCCAGCGCCCAGCCCTCCGCCTCGCAGATCGCGTGCAACACCTCCCCCGCCACTTCGGACAGCATCCGCCCCTGGGCCAACACCCGCGTCACCGCGTGTTCGGTGGCCCGACGCTGCTCGCTCGATCTCCGGGAGGTGACGTCAAACATGAACCCATGCCAGACCCTCCCCCCCTCATCCGCGGACACCGGCTCCGACCGTCCTTCGATCCAGACCAAGCCCTTCCGCGGATGGTTGACGCGAAACATGGCCTCCCAGGGCGCCGTCCCCGCGACAGCCACCCGGATGGTCTCGAGCAATCGGGGAAGATCCGCCTCATGCACGCGCGCAAACGCGGCGTTCACATCGCGCTGCGCCACCTCAGGCGACACGCCCACCACTTCCTCCAGCTTGGGGCTCGCATACGGAAAACACCACGCCCCATCCGGTCGCACTTGAAACGCAAACAACGCGCCCGGAACCGTCGCCGCCACACTCGCCATGAATTGGTTCGTCGCGCCCATCAGAATAAGCCGCCCCACCCCGCCGGGTTTCCTCGACGCCAATCAACACCACCTTACGCCGAGCACAACTCCATTCCCGGCCTTCGCTCGCACCCTGCGGTAAATCGAACTCCAGGCGACGGGAAACCCTTCGCGCCCGAGCTATCTCGCCTCGTCAGGCCCGACATCAGGCGGTTGGATTTCACCTCGACTTCGGTCGCATCCTAGTGCGTTTCCCTTAAGAAAGTCGACCTGCTAGGCGGCTCCGTGCCCTTCGCTGAAATCAGCTGCCAGTCCGCCGTTCCCACCGGAGCATCAACTCGAGCCCGGTTCGGTTCGGATACGACGCGGGGACCCAGCCCGCCTTCAGCGCCAGGTGCGGCTCAAATCGACGCATGAGCTCGGCCTGGGTGCAGCCAAAGGGAGGACCTTCCTTGTCTTCCAACATGTAGTGCACCGCCAAAAAAGAGCCTCCCGGCTTCAACCATCGGCTCACTGCGGCCACGTAAAGATCCCGTTCGGTCGGATGAATGGCACAGAACAACGTGTGCTCGAAGATCCAGTCGAACGCCATCCACGGCTCGCTCCTCAGGAAGTCCACCTCGCGAAACTCCGCCTCCAAACCCGCCTCGGCAGTCCGCTCGCGCGCCAACTTCAGTGCGGAGGGCGCCAAGTCCAGGCCCACCACCTGGAACCCGCGTCGGGCCCAGCTCCTCACGTCATGCCCTGTGCCACAGCCCGGAACGAGCACAGTTCCGGGTCCCCGCAACCCGGTCCGCTCGAGGTACTCCTCCAGCCCGGGCGACGGCGCCCCCTTCTCCCACGGCATCTCCCCGCTCTGATAGCGCGCCTCCCAATCTCCTGCGGTCAACATGCCGCCACCCTAACCGACTCACGAAAAACTGGAAGCGGCGCCCGGACCGTACTCCCCCCCGCCTGCCTCGCGCCTCACCGGCTCGTCCCGACCTCCGCGTCCGGCAGCGTCACCGCTTGGAAGTAGGCGTCGATCGCCCGGGCCAACCGAGCGCCATAGTCCTCCCAGGCACGACGCGTCGGCGCGGCTTCGAGACCGGCTACCCAGTGGCAGTTGAACTCATGCACCACGGCGTCGATCCCGAACCGTTCCAGCCAGCCGTCTCCCAGAGACCCCGGATTCCGAAACTCCGCTTCCGTGCTGCCCTCCGTGAACCAGGTATGCGCGCGAAGCATGCGTTCCAAAGTGCGCATGCGCTCCAAGTACCCCGTCAGGCCCGGCACCTGCGGCCGGCTGATGTGCAACAACCCACGCCCGTCATTGTGGAGATCCAACGCCAGGTGCGGCCTGCGCCCCGACTGAATGCGCCCCGACAGCCAGCGTTCCAACGCGGCGTTCTCGGGCGCCAGAGCCACGTCCGCCGGCCGGTCCCATTCGCGGTTGAGATCCTTGCCGCACAGGTTGAACCGCGTTCGACCCAACGCCACCCCGTCCTTGTTGGCCATGGGCATCACCTCAACGCAATAGCGACGGAGAAACCCGGCGGCTTCCTCATCCCCCGCCAACAATCGACGCACAAGGCCCTCCACCACCCAGTTCCCCCCCGCTTCCCATGGGTGCGCCCGCGCCCGCACAAACAACCGTCTCGGTGCCTCAGCCCTCCCAATCCGCAGAATCTCCAACCGCCGGCCCTGCACGGTCCACCCCACCCCCTGCACCTCCACCTGCGGTTGGCGCACCGCCCAAGCCAGAAAGGTGTCCAAATCCGAAAGGCGGTACGGCTCCACCCGCGCCACATACAAACTCGGGCCCGGCATGGTCACCGTCCAACGCACGCGGTCTCCCGGAAGACTCTCCGTGGGAACCGAGCGCCATTCCCGGCCATCCTCCGAGATCACCACCGCCTTGAACTCGCGCGCCACCGAACCCGGAATCCCGTTCCAGACGTTGTCCAGGTTCCGAAACTCGAACCGCAAGGTCGTTCCCGCCCGAGCGTGGATGCGAAAATGCAGGTGCCCCGCCGCGCGGTTCGGGGACGCCCGTTCGTGGTCATACATCAGATGCAGCTGGATCACCCCGTCGGGATCCACCTCGTGCCCCAGCGGCGAAGCGTTCTCAAAGCTCGTGTCGAGAAACTCCAGACCACTCGCGCGAACCGCCGCCATCGAGGCCGCCGGGGTTTCTGCCGCCCTGCCCACCCACCCCCCGAAGCCCCCCATCGCCCACACCAGCAGACACACCCAACCCCGGGCCATGACCACGATCCTCCCCAGACGGGCGCTGCGTGCGGAGTCCATGCCGAAAGTCTATCGCATCGCCGGTCGCAGACCGAACCCCGATGCGCCCGCCCGCCCTTCCCCGAGCGATCGCGGATCCGGACGGCGCCGGCCATGACGCGAACCCGACTCGCGCGACGCGGTCCCTCCCCGTCCCTGGCGACCTGAATGCGCCATTGACGGCATTCCCCCGACCCCCAACGCTCCCCACCCCTCTGATCGGGACCAGACGTTGGAATCCCCTTGGAGCCGCGCCCGCGCGCGTAACGACCCTTTTCCATGCTCACCATCCGGGAACTCAAGATGTCCGTTGGCGGTCGCGTCCTGTTCGAGGACGCCTCCCTCCAAGTCACCCATGGCGATCGTGTCGCCCTCGTCGGACCCAACGGCGCCGGCAAGTCCACGCTCTTCTCGCTCATCCTGCACACCCGCGAGCCGGACAGCGGCATGATCGAACGCGATCCCTGGACCATGGTCGGCTACCTCCCCCAGGAGGCCGAGGCGCTCGGGGACGAAACCGTCCTCGACGTGGCCACCGGGCGCGTCGAGGAACTCCCGGCGCTCGAGCGACGACTCCACGAACTCGAGGCCAAGGGGGACGTTTCCTGCGCCGAATACCTGGAGGCCCATGCCAAACACGACGCCCTCACCGATTCGCAGGTCGAGGCCAAGGCCGGGAAGATGCTGCGCGGACTCGGCTTCAAGGACACCGATTTCACACGGCCGGCGCGCGCCATGAGCGGAGGCTGGATCATGCGCGCACGGCTGGCGCGACTGCTGGTGATGGAGCCCGATCTGCTCCTGCTCGACGAGCCCACCAACCACCTTGACCTCCTCTCGCTGCTCTGGCTGCAGGAATACCTCAAGACCTACTCGGGGGCGATCCTCGTCATCTCCCACGATCGGCAGTTCATGGACGAGGTCGTCACCCAGGTCCACGAAATCTCCGACCGCAAACTCATCGCCTACACCGGGTCCTACTCGGACTACCTCGTGCAGCGCGAGGAGCGCTACGAGTCGCAACTCGCCGCGTACAAGAATCAGCAGAAGGAAATCCAGGCGTTGCAGGAGTTCGCCGACCGCTTCCGCGCCGTGGCCTCCAAGGCGTCGCAGGCCATGGCCAAACTCAAGCAGATCGAGCGCATGGAGCAGATCGAGAAGCCCACCCCGCCCAAGAAACCCTTCCGCTTCCAGATCCCCGAGCCCCCGCGCGGCGGCCA
>JADLFD010000477.1 GCA_020845805.1 Verrucomicrobiales bacterium
CGCATCACCGACTCGTGGAGCGCGCGCTCGGACTCCATGGTGTACTGGGAGCGCAACAGCGAAGTCAGTTCATCCTCCTCATGGCCCCGGCAGCGCTCGGCATCCACTCGGGTGGCTTCGACCACCTCACGCAAGGCGTCGGCCAGCGGCACCAAGTGATCGTTGGCAAGGCTCTCGAACTCAATCAGGCCCAGGGTCTGATTGACCTGGTCCCGCAACTCCCCGGCCAGGTGATCGACCTCGCGGAAGACATCCAGGGCTCCGTCGCGAAACTGGTGGAGACGCTGCTCGATCACCGTTCCTTCGCCCGCCAGCCAGGCTTGGGCGGTCTCGAGCAGCCGCTGGAGATCCTCCCCCTCCTTCACCAACGCGTCGAAACCGGCGGTGAGCAGGTCGAGTTCGCCGGCGGCCCGCTCGTTGACCTCACTGGCCTCGTCCGAGATGTTGCAGGTGCGTTGCGAAAGCACCTCCAAGCCGGTGCCGCTGCCCACGTGGGCAGCCTGGACCTGGGCATTCAACGCGATCAGGCGGATGTTGCTGGAAAGGCTGCGGATGACCCCCGTGAGGTTCGAGGCCAAGCCGCCCAGGGGCTGGATCGCACGACGCGTTTCGCCGTGCATCTCCTCCATGGAATGCATGAGGGCCCTCACCTCCTCGAGGGTGTTGAGCACCACCTGCACCACGCCATCCTCAGCCACGGAAACGCTGCGAAAACCACGGAGGGTCACGCACTCACCGTCCATCCCGTCCGCCTGAGCCAGGATCCGGGAGGTGGCGTCCACCATGTCGGCCTGCGCCTTCCGCAGATCCTCCTGCACGCCACTCAACTGACCCAGCTGAATGCGGCTGGTCCCATTGACGTACCGCATCAGCGCCGTAGGCCGATGCCGCCCGCCCGGCTCGCCGACCACCGTGCCGACCTGGGCCATGGCACTCTGGATGTGTTCGAGCTTCTGTCGGGTGATGTCCTGGAATTGCAGTCCCAAGACCATATTTCCAACAGCATTACTGATCTCATGCGCGGTCTTGGTCAGACGAATGTCTGTGGACCGGCTCTCGGTCAGGGTATGCTCCAGCTCGAGCATGGCCTGTTCGATCTGCGCTTTGCGCGCGTCGACCATCTTCTGCTGCGCGTGGAGCGTGGTCTCGAGCCGTTTCGCCAGGGCGGCAATGGCACGATGGGCCTGGTCCAGATTCTGGAACTGCTCCCCGAACAGCTCCACCACCCGCCGGTGAAGCTGGTCGATTTCCGCCGTCAATGACGCGAACACGGTCTGCACGTCCGGCGGAAGGGTTGCCGACTCCACCCGGAAGAAGGTCTGAATGTAACGCAACGGTGCGATCACCCGCTGCAGCGCCACTTCCATCGAGCAGACATCCCGGATCGACCGCTGGTGTTCATGCAGCCGACGCACGATTTCCGCCGACCGATGCTGCGCCTCGGTGAGGTAGTCGACGGGCGTGCGCAATCCGGTGATGGATTGGCCCAGGAGATCCTCCCCGGTCATCTGCCCCATCGCGAGACCGAGCAGCAGTTCGCTCTTCTTGACCAATTCATCGCTGAGGGTGGCGAGGGTCTCCAGCTTGCCGCTGATGCCCAGAAACCGCTGCTCCATCCCCTGGTTCACCTGCGTGATTCCCCCTAATGCCGCCGGAAGCCCCAAGCACAGACGACGCAACCGCCGGACCCGTCCGAGGGACTGAACCTGGGCCAAGTCCTGGAACCTCCGCCGGACCGCCGATCGCCATCGCTCGATGCACGTTGCGGGGAATTTCATTCGGAATGCGTCATCCCGGGCGAAACCCGGTCTCCCCATCCATCGGAACTCCATGGGAGAGCTTGAGCTGCCGGGTGCCTGTTCTTCCTCATTCCTACTTCGAGGCTCAACCGCATCCCCTCCCCAGCCGATAACCCTCCGAGAGTCGCGCGAACCCGTCGCCCGCCCCCGCTGCCGTGGACTTCCAGGCGTCCACCCGGCCGTCCACGGGTCGCCGCATGGATCCCATCATGCCACCCCCCTCCTCCTCGGAACCCGGGATCCCCGGCGGCGTGCTCCGTTTCCTGGTCGCGGATGATCATCCGGTGAACCAGTTCCTCGTGCGCGAACTGATCGAGATGCGGGGCCACCAGGCTTGCGTCGTCGCCGATGGGCTGGCCGCCGTGAAACTCTGCACCGAGCAGCGGTTCGACGTGATCCTGATGGACATCCAGATGCCACAACTCAACGGCATCGAAGCCACTCAGCGTATCCGCGAGCTGGAGCAGGGTTCGGGCCGTACCACGCCCATCGTCGCCCTCACCGCCAACACCGGGCCCACCGAGCGGGATGCCTGCCTCAAGGCGGGCATCAACGCGTTCCTCTCGAAACCCCTCGATCCCGATCTCCTCTTCCCGCTCATCGGACGGCTCACCGGGAATGCCGTGGATCGCCCGGCCGCGGCTCCCGCACCGGCGGACGAACACCCGAACTGCCCCGTGCCCGGGGCCACCGAGACCCCCGCGGCCCAATCCCCTGCCCCCCGCCCAGGTTTCCTCGACCGGGAGGCAGCTCTGCGGCTCGCTCGCGGCAACGCCAAGGTCCTGTCGCGGCTCGCGGAACTGTTCCGACAACAGACCCCCGCCGTGCTCGAAGGTATCCGCTCGGCCATTGAGCGTCGTTGTCCCCAGGACCTGTCGTTCCACGCCCACCGTCTCAAGGGATCCCTCAGCTTCCTCGCGGTGAACGAGCTCGAATCCGCCGCGCTCATGCTCGAGCAGCGAGGCAAGGAAGGGTGCTGGGATGACGTCCCGGAAACCTGGTCCGGTCTCCAGACCGGACTCACCGCGCTCGATGCCGAACTGGAAACACTGAAGCCCTGAGCCTGATCCATGTTCGTCTTCGACGCCAATGTCGCGGTCGCCGAGCCCGCCGTGAAAGGCCGGGTGCTGGGAGTCGATGACGACGCCGTCGCCCGCTTCTTCCTCGAACAGGGACTTGGCGATGCCGGGTTCTCCGCGAGCATGGTGTCCAGCGTGGACGAGGCCGAGGAGCTCCTGATGTCCCACCCGCCAGGCACGTTCGAGTGCGTGGTCACGGATCACCAGATGCCCGGGCGTTCCGGCCTTGAACTCATGGCGTTCCTCGCCGAGTTCGATGCCTCCGTCGCGTCCATCATGATTGCGGGCGCGGGCGAAAAAAGCCTCGTCGCCGAAACCCTGCGCAGCGGGGCCATCGATTACCTCGACAAACCCTATTCCCAGGAAGCGCTGGAATCCGCGGTGAGCAAAGCGGTGCATCTCACCCGCCGCCGCCGCGCCCTGGCGCAGACGGAGGCGGAGACCGCTGCGGTGGGAGAGGTGCAGCGCCGTCTCCAGGCGGGAGGCTCCGCCTCGCTTCCCGGCGGCGTTCGCTTCTGCCATCTCCCCATGCGCGCGGCCGGAGGCGACTTCCTGAACGTTTACCGCACCCCCCAGGGACAACTCCTCGTCCTGGGTGCCGACGTCTCCGGGCACGACCTGAAGTCCGCATTCGTCTCCGCCTACTTCCAAGGGATCGTGCGCGGCATGATCGAAAAGGGCACGGCCATCGACGAGATCCTCGCTTTCTTCAATCGTTGCCTGCTCTCCGACTGGATGGATCGTACCGCGTCCGAAGTAGAACTCCCCACGTCGCTGGCACTCTGCGCCGCGCTGATCGAACCCGACGACTCGGCAGCCCTACTGTTCGGCAGCGGCTCGCCCGATCCCCATATCATCGACGCCCAGGGGACCGTGTCTCCCGGCGGGGTGGGCGGCGGCCCGCCTATTGGGTGGTTCCCCAACCAGCGCCCCGCCAGCCGACGCACTGCCCTGCCGTCCCGAGGATGGATCGTGATGTGGACCGACGGGCTCGAGGAACACGCCGGAAACCTGCAGGCCTCCCCCTGGAGTCTCGCCTACGCCCTCCTGGACCGGAACACCTCGGCTCACAATCACACCGCCATCGATCGCGCCACCGATGACATCCTCGTCACCGCCATCCCGCTCGGCGGCACCGTGCTCGCCGATGGCTTCCCCATCTCCGACGACCTGATCTCCGGCGAGCGCGTCAGCGAGATCGATTCTCTCCAGCGGTTCTGGCAACGCAGCCTCACCCTGGCTCTCCCCAGTCTTCACGCCGACCGACAGACGGAAATTCTCCTCTGCCTGCGCGAGGCCGTCATCAACGCGCTCGTCCACGGGTGCGCGCAACGTCCCGACCGCTTCGCCAGCGTCCGCATCCGGCACCTGAAACGACAGGAACGTCTCATCTGCCAGATCGAGGACCCGGGCGACGGCCACGCGTTCCCCTGGCGCGAATACCGGGAACGCGCCGCCGATGAGCTGCTCACCGAGCATCGCGGACTCTCCCTCATCCGCGCCTTTTCCACTGAAGTGCGCTCCGAACGAAACGGCGCACATCTGACTCTTGAATTCCAACTGAACTAAGATCCCATGACACACACCATCGCGGACGACACCCTGACGGTCCAAATCCCAGGCGACGTGCTGAGCACCACGGTGGAGGGGGTCCGTCAGGAGGTCTCCACCCTGCTCGCCCTGCCCACCGTGAAGTTGGGCTGCATCTCCCGGCTTCAGCTCGATCTCCAACGCGCCAAGATGATCGACTCGGCCGGCGTCAACCTGCTGGTCGGGCTCGTGCGTGCCTGCCAAACCGCCAACCTCAAGCTAGGCGTGATCGTGTCCAGTCGCGTCGTGCACCGCACCTTGCTCTTCACGCGCCTCGATCGGCACGTCGACATCAAGACCACCGAGGACGCGGCGAAAAGCCCGGTGCCGGTTCCGGCCTGATCGCCGAAGCCCGCTCTGACTTCCTCCCGACCCTTCGCGCAGAGCTCCCCGCTGACGCGCCCCCGTTGCCCGGCCGGAGCGGCGGATCGCCGTCCCGTTTCCCTCCCGCTCCCGGACCTTGCGCCTCAAGCAGCGCTCCCTATCTTCTCGCGCGCATGTCCCACGCGCGCCCCCGCCGCCCCCACGCCACGCTGCTCGCCACGGCCCTGGTCGCCACCGGCGCAGGGATCGATCGCCCCGCCTACCCCGCCGAACACGCGCTCGCCGCCGGATCCGCCGCCGCCACGGCTTTCGTCGCCGCCGCCTCGCCGGAAGCCGAACAGGCCATCCGCAAGTTCCGCATCCCCAAAGGCTGGCGTGTCGACCTGATCGCCGCGGAACCGCACCTCGCCAATCCCGTGGCGTTCGCCTTCGACGAGCAGGAACGCGTCTACGTGGTGGAGACCTTCCGCCATGGCAACGGAGTTCTCGATATCCGCGGGCGCACTGATTGGCCCAGCCCCGGATATAAGAGGCTGCTGTCCCCAGAACGCGTAGCCGGCCTGGCCGACGAACTCCTCGACGCCGATCTCGCCTGCCGAACCGTCGAGGACCGCGAGAAACTGCTTCGGCATTACTTCGCGGAAAACGTTCCCTCGCTCGAGGCGCTTCCCGATCGTGTGCGCCGCCTCACTCGCGGCCCCGACGGCAAAGTGTCCGGCGCCACCCTCTTCGCCGACGGCTTCCAGTCGATCACCGACGGGCTCGCCTCCGGCATCCTCGCGCGCGGCAACGACGTCTGGTTCGCCAATATCCCCAACCTCTGGAAGCTCCGCGATTCCGATGCCGACGGCGTGTCCGACGAGCGCGTCAGTCTCCACCACGGCTACGGGGTGCGCATTGGATTCCTCGGTCACGACCTGCACGGACTGTGCTTCGGACCCGACGGCCGGATCTACTACACCATCGGCGACCGCGGCGCCTCGGTCACCACCCGCGAAGGTCGGCGGCTGGAAACCCCGGACAGCGGCGCCGTCTTCCGCTGCGAACCGGACGGTAGCCAGCTCGAACTCGTCGCCACCGGACTTCGCAATCCGCAGGAACTCGTCTTCGATGACCTCGGCAATCTCTGGACGGGCGACAACAACTCCGATGGCGGCGATCAGGCGCGCTGGACCTACCTCGTGGAGGGCGCTGACTGCGGCTGGCACATCGGCTGGCAGTTCCTCGAATCCCCCAACCCTCGCGGACCCTGGAACGCCGAAGCCATGTGGCGACCCGGCCCCGCCCGCGCCATCAGCCATATCATCCCCGCTCTCGCCAACATCGGCGCCGGGCCTTCGGGGATCACCTACAACTTCGGCACCGGACTGCCCGCCGAGCTCGACCGGCACTTCTTCATGGTCGATTTCCGAGGTGGACCCAGCGGCATCTGGACCTTCTCCGTGAAACCCCAGGGGGCCGGCTACACCGTCGACGAACCCAGGGAATTGCTGTGGAACGCGCTCCCCACCGACGTCGAACTCGGACCTGACGGCGGCTTGTACTGGTCCGACTGGGTTCAGGGTTGGGAAAAGACGGGCAAGGGCCGCCTCTATCGCCTCTACCAACCCGAGACGGTAGAAAGCCCCCTCGTCAAAGAGACCCGCGAACTCCTCCGCGCTTCTTTCACCGCGCGGCCCGCGGCGGATCTCCAACGCTGGCTCGCCCACGCGGACCAACGCGTGCGCCAAAAAGCCCAGTTCGCCCTCGCCGAACGTGGCGAACTGGGAGTGCTATCGGCCGCCGCCGCCGCCCTGACCGCCCCCACTCCTTCGCGCCTGCATGCCATCTGGGGACTCTGGCAAATCGCCCGCACCTCACCTGAAGCCCTCCCTCCCCTGGTGCCGTTGCTGGCCGACGCCAACGCGGAAGTCCGCGCCCAGGCCGCTCGCGTGCTCGGCGACCTGCGCCATGCCGCCGCCGCCGAGGCCCTCGTGCGCCAACTCGGCGATCCCGAGCCGCGACCGCGGTTCTTCGCTGCCATCGCTCTGGGCCGACTCGCCCAACCCCAGGCCACACCCGCGCTCGTCACCCTGCTGGCCACCGCCGCCAACCAGGATCCGTTCCTGCGACATGCGGGCGTCATGGGCCTCGTCGGTTGCACCTCCCCCGATCAACTCGCCGACCTCGCCACCCACCCCTCGACCGCCGTGCGAACCGCGGCCGCCGTCGCCCTCCGCCGCCAGCAAAGCCCGCTGCTCGCCCGGTTCCTCGCCGATGCCGATCCCGGCGTGGTTCTCGACGCGGCGCGCGCCATCCATGACCTGCCGGTCCCCGAAGCCATGCCCGCCCTCGCGGAACTCCTGTCCCGCGACTCCCTGCCCACCCCGCTCCTGCGCCGGGTCCTCAATGCCAACCTGCGCGCCGGCCAGCCCACCCACGCGACCGCGCTCGCCCAGTTCGCGGCGCGAGCCACCGCCACCGAGGCCCAGCGCGTCGAAGCCCTCCAACTGCTCGCCCTCTTCCCCCACCCGCCAGGACGGGACCAGGTCACCGGCCTCTGGCGCCCGCTCCCGCCCCGTGACGAGCCCGCCGCCAGCGCCGCCCTGGAACGGATCTTCCCCGCCCTTCTCGTGGCGCCTGCCGAAGTCCAGGTGGCCGCCGCCCGGGCCGCCGGCAAACTGGCGTCGCCCACGCTGCGCCCCGCCCTCAAAGCCCTCGCCACCGATCCTCGCCGTGCTGGCCCGGTGCGCGTCGCCGCCCTCCGTGCCCTGGCCGAATCCCAGGCCCCCGACGTGGCTGCCGTAGTGGCCGCACTCGCCTCCGATTCCGAGGAAACCGTGCGCTCCGAGGTGCTGCGCTGGTCGGCACGCCTCGATCCCGCCATCGCCCTGGTGCCCATTCGCGCGGCGCTCGAAGCCGGCCGCGCTCCCGAGAAACAGGCCGCCCTGGCCGGCCTTGCCCAAGTGCAGGGCGCCGAAGCCGACGCCTTGCTCTCCGACTGGTTGAACCGCGCAGTGGCCGGCACCGCGCCGAAGGAGGTGGTCCTTGACCTGATCGAATCAGCCCACCAACGCCCGGCCTCCACGGTGGTGTCCGCCCTCACCCGGCTCGAAGGCACTCTCGCCAGCACCAATCCGGTGACCGCACGCCGGCATCTCCTGCAGGGTGGGGATCCCGAGGCCGGCCGGCGCGTCTTCCACGAGAAAGAGGCGGTCCAATGCCTCCGCTGCCACAAAGTCGGAGGCGAAGGCGGTGTGGTGGGCCCCGATCTGGCAGGCGTCGGGTCGCGCCAGACCCGCGAATACCTCCTCGCCTCCATCGTCACCCCCAACGCCGCCGTAGCCGCTGGCTTCGAAAACGTGATGCTGGAACTACGGGACGACACCGAGCTCTCTGGCACGATCCAGAAGGAGACCGAGACCGAACTCACCCTGAATACGGTGGAGAACGGAGCCGTGACCGTGAAGAAGTCCGAGATCCGCGATCGTCGCCAGGGCCTGTCGGGCATGCCCGAAGGTCTGGCCGATAACCTCAGCCCGCGCGAACTGCGCGATCTCGTGGAATACCTCCAATCGCTGCGCGCCCCTTGACCCACTGCGCCGAGGCATGCTCAGCGAAGCCGGGCGGCCCGCACGGGGCCGGAACTTCCAACGCGGCCAGCCTGGGCACACTTCAGCGCACCCCACGTCCCGTCACTTCGCGTACTCCACACAGCGAAGTTCGCGCACCAGCGTGACGCGGATCTGCCCGGGATACTGGAGCTCGTCCTCGATCTTGCGGCAGATCGCCCGCGCCAGGAGCAGCGCCGCATCGTCGTCCAACTGCTCCGGCCGGACCAACACGCGCAACTCGCGCCCCGCCTGGACGGCGAAGCACTTCTCCACCCCGGGGAAGGAGGCGCCGATGCGCTCGAGGTTCTCCACTCGCTTGAGGTAGGTGGACATCGTCTCCGACCGCGCCCCCGGTCGCGACGCGCTGATGGCGTCGGCCGCACTGACCAGGACCCCAAGCGGTCCCTCGGACTCCACCTCCTGATGATGTGAGGCCACGGCGTTGACGATGCGGGGATCTTCGCCGTGCTGGCGCAACAACTCGGCGCCCACCAGCGCGTGCGGGCCTTCCATCTCATGCGTCACCGCCTTGCCCAGGTCATGCAACAGCCCGGAACGTTTGGCCGCCTCCACGTTCTCGCCCAACTCGGCCGCCAACAACCCACACAACCGCGCCACTTCGATCGAGTGATCCAGGATGTTCTGCGAAAAACTGTGGCGAAAACGCAGCCGCCCCAGCAACCGGGTGGTCTCCAGATGCAAGGGTGCCAACCCCACCTTCGCCACCGCCTCCTCACCCAGGCGCACGATGTTCTCCTCCATCTCGCGCTGCACCGCCCCCACCACCTCCTCGATCCGGGTGGGATGGATCCGGCCGTCCGCGATCAGACGTGACATGGCCTCGCGCGCCACGGCGCGCCGCACGGGATCGAAACCGGAAATCACCACCGCGTTGGGCGTGTCGTCGATCAGGACCGTGACTCCGGTGGCGGATTCGAAGGCGCGGATGTTGCGCCCCTCGCGCCCGATGATGCGCCCCTTGATCTCGTCGCTGGTGATGGCGATCGAGGTGGTCGTGCTCTCGAAGGTGTACTCCCCGGCGTAACGCTGGACGACCGTGGCGAGCAGATGACGGGCCTTCTCCTCCGCGCGGGTCTGGGCCTCCTCGATCACGTGCCGCGTCATGCGCGCCGCGTCGTGCATCGTCTCCTCCCGCGCCTGCCGCAGGACCTGGTCGCGCGCGTCGCTCGCGGAAAGTCCCGCCACCCGTTCGAGTTCGGTCCGCACGCGCTCCTGTTCACGCTGCTGCTCCTCGAGTCGCGTCGCGAACTCGACCTCCAACCGACGCACGTCCTCCGCCCGCCCACGGACGCGCTCCTCCTCGGAGGACAGACGCTCCAGTTGCTGGTTCACCAACCGCTCCCGCTCCAGCAGGCGGCGCTCCATCTCGTCCAGGTCGGTGCGCCGCCGCTGATGCTGCTGCTCCGCCTGGTCCCGCAACCGGGCCAACTCCTCCGCCGCTTGCAGCTTCGCGTCGCGGGCCATGGCCTCCGCATCGCGTCGCGCGTCAGCCAGCAACGCCTGGGCGTGGTCCTCGCTCTCGCGACGCAGCCGCCCCGTCTCGCGACGATGCTTCACGAAGAGCAGCAGGGAACCGGCCGCCAGCAGGCCGGTACCACCCACTAGAAGATTGACCGGAAGAAACGGATCCATCGTCGACACTTCAAACCCCGGACCGGGACGTCACGGCATCCCAGCCCCCTGGGGTCACCAGCGCGTCCATACTCATGTCATGCGCTTCCGCCGGCACTGCGTCGACCACCTGAAGATCCCAACCAATCCCCCAACGAAGCGCCTGCGTCGCACGCGCCAGCATCCGATCGAAGTAACCATGACCCCGACCCAGCCGACGCCCTGACCGGTCGAACGCTAGTCCAGGCACGAGGACCAAGTCCAGCCGTTCGAAGGCCAACACCGTCGCCTCCGCCCCCGGCTCGCGAGCGCCGTGCGGTCCGATCACCCATTCCCCAGCGCGGGGCGCCCGCACTGCCGCGTACGCCCGCAATCCCTCGTCCCACCGTGGCACCGCCACCTCCACGCCACGCGCCATGGCCCGCTCCAACACCTCCCACACGTCCGGCTCCGATCCCAACGCCACGTACCCAAGCACACACCGCGCACGCTGAAAGGCCAGGCTCGTCTCCAGGCGCTCACGAATCCTCCCGCTTTCGCACGCGCGCGCCTCCGCCGAAAGACCGCGCAACCGCGCGCGAACCTCGCGTCGCAGGACCTCCTTGGCCGCCCGAACCTCCGCACTCATGACGGCGCACCCTGCCCGCGCACCGCCTCCAGCTTCGCGCGCCATTGCTCCAAACGCTCCCGGATCTTGCGCTCGTGCCCCTCGGTCGAGGGCTCGTAATACCGCCGCGCGGCGCCCAGATGATCCTGCGCCACAAAATGTCCCGGATGCGCGTGCGCATACTCGTACCCTTCCCCATGCCCCAAACGCTCCGCCCCGGCATAGTGGCCGTCCCGCAAATGCTTCGGCACAGGCAGCGTCCGCCCCGCCGCCACGTCCGCCAACGCCGCGTCGATGGCCACGATGGATGAGTTGCTCTTGTTCGCCGTCGCCAAATAAATCGCCGCCTCCGCCACCGGAATGCGCGCCTCGGGCCACCCGACGAACTCCGCCGCCTCATGCGCCGCCACCGTCACCATCAAGGCCAGCGGATCCGCCAGCCCGACATCCTCCGCCGCCAGGATCATCAGCCGCCGCGTGATGAACCGCGGGTCCTCCCCCGCATGAATCATCTTTGCCAGCCAATACAACGCCGCGTCCACATCACTGCCGCGCACCGATTTGATGAACGCCGAAATGGTGTCGTAATGAGCGTCCCCGTCCCCGTCGTACACCACGGCCTTCTTCTGAATGCACTGCTCCGCCACGGTCATGGTGACCCGAATCACTCCATCCGGATCCGGTGGCGTCGTCAGCGCGGCGATCTCCAGCGAGTTCAACGCTTTCCGGGCATCCCCGTCCGAGACCCGCGCCAAGTGCGCCAGGGCCTCAGGCACCGCCTCGAGGCGCAAGTGTCCCAGGCCGCGCTCCTCGTCACGCAATGCCCGCTCCAGCAGTCCGCCAATCTCCACCTCGCCCAGCGGTCGCAATTCGAACACCTGCGAACGCGACACCAGCGGGGCGTTCACAAAGAAGAACGGATTGTGCGTGGTCGCGCCGATCAGCCGAACCACCCCCGATTCGACATCGGGCAGCAGCACGTCCTGCTGCGACTTGGAGAAGCGATGAATCTCGTCGATGAAGAGCAGCGTGGCCTGACCCGAGTTCGCCAACCGGTTCGCCGCCGTCCCCAGCACGCGCCGCATGTCGGCCACGTTGGATTCCACGCCGCTCAGACGTTCGAACCGACAGCGTGTCTGGCGCGCGATGATCTGGGCCAGGGAGGTTTTCCCGGTGCCGGGGGGACCGAAGAAAATCACCGACTGCACGCGATCCGCCTCGATGGCCCGGCGCAAGAGCATGCCCGGACCCAGAATGTGCCCCTGGCCTGCGTACTCCTCCAGCGTGCGCGGCCGCATGCGCGCCGCGAGCGGGGCCGGACGCGACCTTGATCCATCACCCCCGGATGGACCCTCGGCGGTGTCAGCCGCCGGATCCGGCGCGGGTTCCCGCGGCCCAGCGTCCCGGCCAGGTGCCGGCGCCGCGAAAAGGTCGGCCTGTCCCATGCGCCGAACCTAAGCGGCACCCGGGATCCCGCCCAGATGGAAAAAAAAGACCCGGCGCCGTCAGGCGCCGGGTCGAAGAAGAGCCCCACCGTGAATGCCGTGTACGGTACAGTTCCTTTGAACTGCGGGGAAACAAGGCGGGACGGGCTCAGTGGCTTACGACGTCCAGTTAAGGCATGTCGGCCACCATGCGAGCTTGGGTCCCTGGGTATTGATCTTACGGTTCAAGGACGTTGTTCCAATCACGAGCATGGGCAGGGCAAAACCCAAAAATTTGGAAAGATCAGACCGACCGCTGGCTTTGTACTCGCCGGCCAACGCACGACTCAAGGGGGAAATCGGATGATTCCCAGGAAACCTGAGGGACCTTCTGAAACGTCTTGAGCTTCTCCAGGGAGGCCCGCCTCTTACCGCCTCCCCGGCGCAGGAGGCCAACCAGGACCGCGACGACCCAGCCGTCAGCCGGCCCGCCTGCGATCTCCACGCCCGGATTAGTACGTGTAGGTAACAAAGGGTTGCCATCCTGCCGACCCGCACAAATATTGGCCCGTCATCGCCCAGCCATGAGCCCCGCTTCACGATCCGCCCTCCGCCGCCGCGCCCCTGTGTGGTTCGGGCTGGTCGCCAGCCTCGCAGCGCCGCTCTTCCCCCTCCCGACCCCGGCCGCCGAGGCCTCGCTCCCGGAAACCGCGCCGGCCGACCGCTGGCCCTCTTTCCGCGGCACGCCCTCACTCGCCGCCGTGTCCGCCGCACACCTTCCCGATCGCCCCACCCTCAAGTGGTCCTTCAAAACCGGCGGCCCGGTGAAATCCACCGCCGCCATCGTCGATGGCACCGCCTACGTCGGTTCCGAGGACGGCAAGGTGTACGCGCTCAGTCTCGCGGACGGCGCCAAGAAATGGGAGTTCACCGCCGATGGCCCGGTGGTTTCGTCACCCCTGATCCACCAGGGCTCGGTCTACATCGGCTCCGCCGGAACGAACTTCTTCGCGCTCGACGCCCAAACCGGCCGCGAACGGTGGCGCTATGGTGCCGACGCCGAGTTCAAGAGCAGCGCGAGCGTCTTTCACCCTCCAGGTTCCAAGGCCACCTGGCTGGTCATCGGCGGTTACGACAACCGACTCCACTGCGTCGATGCCGCCAACGGACGCACCAACTGGCTCTACGAAACCGGCAACTACGTGAACGGAGCCCCGGCCATCGGCGGCGGCCTCACGGCGTTCGGGGGCTGCGACGCCATCGTCCATGTGGTCAACCTGGCCAACGGATCCAAAGCCCGCGAGGTGGAAGCCGGCGCCTATATCATCGGCTCCGCCGCCGTCGTCGAGGGCGTCGCCTACGTAGGCCACTACGAGAACGAATTCCTCGCCATCGACCTCCAAAAGGGCGAGATCCTCTGGCGCTACCGCGACCGCGCCTTCCCGTACGGAGGCTCCCCCGCGGTGACGCGCGACCGCGTGCTGTTCGGCAGCCGCGACAAACGCCTCCATTGCGTCGAACGTGCCACCGGCAAGGTGGTGTGGACCTTCGCCACGCGTGGCAAACTCGAAAGCTCGCCGGTGGTCGCCACCGATCGAGTCGTGGTCGGATCCGACGACGGCCGCGTCTACCTGCTCTCCCTCCCGGACGGTAAGGAACTGTGGAACTACGAGATTGGACAGCCCGTCCAGGCCTCGCCCGCAGTCGTCCAAGGTCACTTCCTCATCGGCGCCGAAGACGGCGTCATTTACGCCTTCGGCCCCCCATGAGC